>QNYF01000225.1 GCA_003978695.1 Desulfobulbus sp.
GAAAGATCTTCCATATAAACAATCATTGGTATTTAACTTAAGGAGTACGTACCTTTGCAAGATTTCGAAGTATCCGGCTGGGCCCGACCCTTTGCAAAGCTTGGCGACAAAGTTCTCTATGTGTTGACTGATCTTGGACGAATGGGGATTTTTCTTGTTTCCCTTTTGACCGGCATCTTTAAACACCCTTTCCGGGGCCGGGAGCTTTTGAAACAACTTCGCTTTGTCGGAGCCGGTTCAATGACCGTTATTTTTTTTACGGCACTATCATCGGGTATGGTTCTTGGCCTGCAGGGCTATTACTCCCTCCATAAGTTCGGCGCCGAGGGAATGCTCGGCTCTGCTGTTGCTCTGACGCTCATTATGGAACTCGGGCCAATGTTGACAGCTCTGATGGTCACCGGGCGGGCAGGTTCCGCCATGTGTGCCGAGATAGGGATTATGCGTATTTCTGAACAAATCGACGCACTTGAATGCATGGCCGTTGATCCTTTTCGTTATCTTATTTCTCCGAAAATGCTTGCAACGCTGATTTCAGTTCCTTTGCTTACAGCCATGTTTGATGTTGTTGGCATTTTCGGCGGTTATCTGGCCGGTGTGAAGCTTATGGGCGTGAGTTCCGGATCATACTTCAATGGCATGATACTCAGTGTTTCCAACCATGACCTGCGAATTGGCATACTTAAATCATTTGTTTTTGCATTACTGCTGGTCTGGATAAGTACGGGCCGGGGGTATTTTGTCCAGCAGATCAGAGGGGTCGGCTTTGGAGCAGAAAGTGTCAGTAAGGTGACAACCCAGGCCGTTGTAATGTCTTCTATTTCAGTACTTATTTTTGATTATCTTTTAACTGCGGTGTTGTTGTAATTATGTCTGCAAAAAACAACAGTTCAGACCTCCCGGCAATTGAATTTATCGACGTTGTCAAATCTTTTGGCGAACGTGCAAAGCGGCATACTGTTCTGCATGGAATCAGTTTTTCTGTGCCACGAGGCAAAACAACCGTTATAGCCGGAGGAAGTGGTCAGGGCAAGAGTGTGACCCTGAAGCTTGTACTTGGATTGCTCAGGGCGGATAGCGGACAGGTTTTGGTCGATGGTCAGGATGTCTCTCGTTTGAGACGAAAGGCTCTGCGCCGCTTACGCACACGGTTTGGGGTTCTTTTTCAGGGATCTGCACTATTTGATTCGTTGACAGTGTATGAAAATGTAGCCCTGCCGATCAGGGAGCGAACCAGGTATTCGGAAGAGGAAATACGGGAAAGAGTGTTGTCAACGCTTGCTCAGCTGGAGCTTACAGGGCATGAAGAGAAATTTCCAGCTCAACTCAGCGGCGGAATGAAAAAACGGGTGGGGCTGGCCCGTGCTTTGCAACTGAATCCTGAAATCGTCCTTTTTGATGAACCTACCACAGGTCTTGATCCGGTCATGACGCAGGAAATCTACCAGCTCTTTGAACGGATGCAGAAAGAACACGGGTATACTGCAGTTATTGTCAGTCATGACATTCCCAAAGTCTTTGACCTGGCAGACCAGATCATCCTGCTCAACAAAGGAGAGGTAGACGTCTTTACCAGTGTCGAGCAGATCAAGGATTCCCAAAAGCCCTATATTCGTGAGTTTGCGGAGATGACAATGGGCAGCCTTTTTAAGGCTGAAAAAATTGGTTGTTAATGGAAAAGGAGTGATTACTCTTTTTGATGAAGAGTTCACTGAAACGATTTTTACAGAGCAGTGAGTTGTTTGGAGAAGCAATGAAGAATTCTCAGTTGGAGATAGCAGTCGGTATTTTTCTTGTTCTTGGTTTCCTGGCCTTCGGCTGGCTGGCCATGCAGCTTGGAGAAGTACCTTGGTTGACCGGAAGCAAAACATACTCTGTATTTGCTGATTTTGATAATATTTCCGGCATTAAATCCGGTTCTGAAGTCCAGATAGCCGGGGTAACGGTTGGCTCGGTAACAGGTCTTGTCTTAAACGAATATGATCAGGCCAGAGCAGAGCTTCAGCTTAATAACACAATAAAACTCCCCAGGGATTCTATCGCCTCTGTGAAATCACAGGGAATTATTGGTGATAAACTTATTCAGATCACCCTTGGCGGAGATGAAGAGTTGTATAAGCCTGGAGAAATAATAGTTGATACAGAATCCTCTGTTGACCTTGAGTCATTGATTTCAAAATTTGCCTTTGGTGGAGTTAAATAATTCTATGGTCTCTTTACGTGGATTACGCATTGTTCTTCTATCTCTTCTGCTCCTGACTGCTGGATGGGTTCTGCCCGCCGTAAGTATGGCCGCACCAGATCAGAAAACTGTAGATTTTTTAGATGATGATTTTTATGAGAACGAACCCGATATAGTTGATGTCGGCGATCCTTTAGAATCGTTTAACAGGGCGATGTTTGAATTTAATGATATTGCCTTTACCTGGGTGTTTAATCCGGTTGCTACGGGATACAGCTATGTGATACCCGCAGATATTCGTGGTTCAGTTGATAATTTTTTCTCTAATCTTCAGGAGCCTCTTCGTTTTATCAACACCCTGCTCCAGGGACGTTTTTCTGACTCAGGAGCAGTTTTAACCCGTTTTGTTATTAATACCATTGGTGGGGTGGGCGGTTTGGGAGATCCTGCCGGCAGAGGGCTTGGGTATCCCCGTATTGATGCTACCCTGGGCGAAACCCTTGAAGTATGGGGGGTGCATGACGGTTTTTACCTGGTAGTTCCTTTTTTCGGACCAACAACAGTACGTGATTTTTCCGGTAACCTTGTAGAAGTCTATGCTATGTCAGCGTATTATAACTGGACTGACGGCTGGGAAGAAACGGCGGCAATTTATCTTTTTGAGAAACAGAATAAATTATCCCTTCATTTGGGTGAGTACGAGGAAATGAAACAGTTAAGCTTTGATCCTTATGTTGCCGTCAGAAATGGATACTTTCAACATCGTAAACAAAAAAGAGATCACAGTGTACGAAGTTATGACAACTGAGGTCCAGCTTCTACGATCTCTTTCTACTCCTGATTAATCAAATAATGTTAAGGATATATGATGATTTTTTTTAATAGAAATTTGCAACGGCTTTTTTTGGGAGCTTTGTTTCTGACATTTTTTTTGCCGTCAGGGGCTTTCTGTTCTACGCCGGATCCAACAGAACAGCTTAAACCCTTTCTGGAGAAACTTGTTGCTGAATTAAAAACTGATGAGTTTAAGCAGGATACATCTTGTCATCAGTGTAAACGAATTGTAGATCTGGCCTCTGAGCATTTTGATTTTTACGAAATGTCCAGGCGGGTGATGGGGAAACAGTGGCGAACTCTTTCCACTGAGCAGAAAGATAAATTTGTAAGTCTTTTTACGAAACTTCTCCAGTATGCCTATATCGGGAAAGTGGAAGACTATGTTGATAAAAAAATAGAGTTTAAAGGGCAGCGGGTAAAAGGGAAAAGAGCCGAGGTGAAAACGTTACTGGTGGATACCGATAAAACCATACCTGTCTCATATATCATGCTTCTGAAAGACGATAAGTGGATGGCATATGACATCGTTGTTGAAAATGTCAGCCTGGTCCGGAATTATATGGAGCAGATTCGCAGTATCCTGCGGAGTAAAAAATTTCCAGGCTTAATCACACAGTTGGAAAAGAAAATTAAAACCCTGGAAGAACAAAAGAATAAAAAGCATGCTAATGCAGGCCAGCAGGCATCATCCGTACCTTCTGCGGAATCTTCAGAAACCCATAAACTGTAACAGTAACAGCAGTAATGTGTAGCTAAGTGCAGAAAAGCCGGTGGCCATTATTACAATGGTCCCGGCCAGCTCTTCATCTCCTCCCATCTTCCCTGCCATAACAAATGTTGCGACTGCTGTTGGCGCTCCGGCCATGAGCAGACCTATGGCAAAGTCTATTCCGGAAATTCTGAGAAGTTTCATGTATACCACAGTAAGCAGGGGAAGCAGCAGAAGCTTTAAGGCCGTTGCAAGACTTGCTTTGTTGATGTCTCCTTTGATTTTTTTCAGGGAAAAGCTGTCTCCGATTGCCAGCAGTGCAAGGGGCAGCGTCATGCCGGTTGCTATCGCCAGCGTTCTGTCAAGAATTATTGGCATGGGGATTTCAAAGTAACTCCAGGCTATACCGGCAAGAGATGCCAGTATCAGTGGGTTGAGGATGATGTCCCGGATGATACCTTTTCGGTTATGTTGCCCCCTATGGGGGAGTGTCAGGGCTAAGATAGCAAAGAAATTGAGGACCGGCACCAGGAAGCCCAGGAGTACACCGGCACGGGTCAGTCCGGAATTTCCGTACGCATTGTAGACTATTGCCAGGCCAATATAGGCAAGATTACCACGAAACGATCCTTGGCAGAAAACCCCATGCGCGGGTGGGGAAAATCCGAAGAAAAGGCCGATAAAATAGGCCACGAAAAAACATGTTGCCACGCTACAGCTTGTAGCGAGAACGAGTGCGGGATTGAAGCTGCTCGAAAAATCAGCTGTACCGATTTTGTAGAACAGGAGCAGAGGTAGGCAGACGTAAAAAATCAGACTGTTCACCTGTTCAAAAAATACCTTGTCGACCAGACCAAATCGGCGGATTGCGTATCCCAGCCCGATAATCATAAAAACCGGCAGGACAATTTCCAAGACACTGAGCATAACGAGTGATAATCTGATATTAACGGGTTTTTACAGTTGCCAGTTGCAAGTGAGTAGGGTTTATCTACAGAGAAACAGGTGTTACAGCAATCAACATTTCTAACATAGAGTTGACAGGGAAAAAATGAAAGAAGTAAAAGTAACGAATAAACAACATAATTCAAAAATGTGTTTTGCCTGCGGCCTGTCCAACTCCTTTGGACTTAAGAGCCGGTTCTACGAGTTGGAAACTGAAGAATTACTAGCGCTTTTTACACCGGCAGTTGAACATCAGGGGTATCCAGGTCGTCTCCATGGAGGACTAGCTGCAACAATTCTGGACGAGACTATTGGCAGGGCAATTATGATGACGTGTTCAGATACTCTATGGGGAGTCACCGTCGATTTTTCCATGCGGCTGCGGAAACCTGTTCCACTTGATTCTGAAATACGAGTTCTTGCCAGAATCACCCAGGAAGATAAACGTTTTTTTAAGGGATGCGGGGAGATTCTTCTTGCAAATGGAGATGTCGCTGTTGAAGGGCAGGGGCGTTATCTTAAAATGGACATCAGCAAAATTGCAGATTTTGACACTGAAGAACAACAATGGCGTGTTGTTCATTCCCCAAACGATCCTACCTCTGTAGTTTTTTGATAACCAGGGGCTATGGTGAGTTTGCCAGCGTGCGGTGTGAGAGTATTGTACAGGTGGCCAGCAAGGAGGGCGTTATTCTTGTTTGAACAGTCAGCATGCGTGATCGAAATTGGTTTAGTCAAGAATATCTTGGTGATTTTGCAAGTATTCAGCATCCACCTGAAGAGTTACGTGATTTTTAGCTGATGAGATGTGATTGGTAAATCATTTTTTTGTTTCGATATATAATCCGTCAGTCTCTGCCTGAAGGAATTGTCGCCGCCAATGTTGCAAAGGAGGAATGTGAAAGAGACTGGCTGGAATCCTGCTCCCTCTTCATCTGTTCTACTCGCTATTTTTGCCTGCCTGCTGTGGTCGACTGCTTTTGTCGGCGTAAAAATCGGTCTGCGCTACGCTGATCCCTTTTCTTTTGCCGGTATCCGTTTCATGCTGGCGGGGTTGATGCTGGTGCCATTCTGGTGGAGGAAACGGGCAGGGTTAGCATTACTGGCCGATAATTTCAGGTCTATTCTTCTGGTCAGTTTTTTTCAGACTTTCCTGGTCTATGGTTTATTCTATCTTGGAATGACTATGGTTCCGGGGTCTCTTGCCGCTATATTGATCGGAGCCTCGCCCTTAACTGCGGCGCTGGTGGCCCATTATCTGATGCATAATGAAGCAATAACTCCTGCAAAACTTGTCAGTCTTGGTATTGGCATGGCAGGAGTTGTCTTGATCAGCATTAACAGTAAACCCTGGGTCTCACCTGCAGGGCTGAAAGAATTCTTAGGTATCGTGCTGCTCTTTCTTTGTACGGTTTCAAGTGGCCTGGGTAATGTTCTGGTTGCCAGAGAAAAATCTGCCATAAACCCGGTGGAGCTGAACTCTTTGCAGATTTTTCTTGGTGGCTTTTTTCTGCTTGCGGTGTCGGTTGTTCAGTACGGGATGCCTGAACTTCATCTTCCCCTGGTGTACTATCTGGCCCTCCTCTGGCTTGCAATACTCTCTGCAGTGGCGTTTACGTTGTGGTTTATCCTGTTGCAACGACCGGGCATATCTGTTTCCAGCCTGAATCTCTGGAAATTTATCATTCCGGTTTGCGGTGCATTGTTGAGTTGGCTGCTGCTACCTGAAGAAGAACCCCATCTTTTATCCGTACTGGGAATGCTCTGTACGGCTGTTGCTATTGTGCTCTATTCTCTTGCTGATAAGAAAGCCACCGTAACGTAAGGAAGCTGACAGCAATCTTTTCTCATGATGATTTGGACTGCTCCAGGGCATGAAGAACAAAGTCCCTGATCCGGGAAGAGCTGAGCATGAAACCGCTGAGAGTCTCCTGACCGGTAGTGAGAGTTGGAATCATCGTTATTCCCTGCTTGAGCGATTTCAGTGGCTGGGCCATGATATCCACTTTGGTAATTTCAAGTTCAGGAAACTCTTTTTGAAGTTTAGTCAGCTCACGGCCAACGATCATGCACCGTGGTCAAATGGCTGATTTATAGAAGGTAATAGAGTTGATTGATTTATGCATCTTTCCACCGGTTTTTTAAAGGTAAATTGAGGTTATGGTTCTTTGAAATAACGCAAAAATTATTGAACTGTCAGGTGATGATTGTCATTGACTTGTCAGAGTAAACCAAATACATCAGAAAAGGAAATCTTAAACTTACTCTGATGACTGAACAAAATACAATAACCATAGTGACGGATTCCGATCTTCTGGAACACGATACAGGTGGTGGAGATCATCCGGAAGTTCCCCAACGGCTTGTTGTCATCAACGAACACCTCCAGTCGAGCAGGCTCTTCCCTTTTCTGTCTTTTACCCAACCATACCCTGCCACCAGGGATCAGCTGACAGTTTTTCACACAGAAGACTGGCTGTTTCGCTTTGAAGAAGCTGTCCTGTCTGGCAAAACCTTCATTGATCATACAGATAATCAGATTGGTTACGAATCATTTCGACTTGCCATGTTGTCCGCCGGAACAGGAATCACGGGTATTGATTTACTCGAACAACAGAAGTCAGATACGGTTTTTTGCTTGACGAGACCCCCGGGCCATCATGCGGAACCAAATATGCCGTATGGTTTCTGTTTTTTCAACAATGCCGTTATTGCCGCTCGCCACTGGCAAAAACGAGGCAGGCAGCGGGTATGTATTTTTGATTTTGACGCCCACCATGGCAATGGTATTCAAACCGCTTTTGAAAAAGATCCGGACACGCTCTACATTTCAATTCATGAGCATCCCAGTTTCAGCTATCCGGGTACAGGATGGGCTGAAGAGCACGGCCTTGACGCCGGAGCGGGAACCATCCTGAATCTGCCTCTTAATCCCGGGGCAGGTGATCAGCAGGTGCTTGAATTGCTGGATGGCCCGGTGCAGAAGCTGCTCGACGAGTTTAAACCACAGGCCATTATTGTCGCCGCAGGTTTTGATGCGCACCTCAGGGATGATATGTCTGGCTTGAATTATTCGACAGAACTCTATAATCAGCTGGCTGTTAAGATTAAATCATGGGAGAGAGCGTTTTGTCCGGGCGCATTATTATCCCTGCTTGAAGGAGGTTACGATCTTGATTCGCTGGCAGAGAGTGTTGAAGCATACCTGAGTGGACTCTTGCAGTAAGAGTTTGTGAGTTTGTAACTATTCAGGTAGCACCACGACTTCGGCATAACGTGTGGTCTGTAACTGTTCAGGTGTGCCCCATATTGTGGCAAGCAGGC
>QNYF01000031.1 GCA_003978695.1 Desulfobulbus sp.
TGCTCCTGGATGAAAAAAAAGTTTAGCTGGACAATATCGCCCTCCTCTCTTTTTACCAGCGCAGGTGTTGTGCGGGCGCTCAAAGATCTGATTCTCTGCCTGACTAAACCCGGAGATGGTGTGATTATCCAGCAACCGGTGTATTATCCGTTTGCAGCAATCATCAGACACAGCAAACGCACCCTGGTCAACAATCCTCTTCAACATACCAACGGACATTACACCATTGATTTTGTCGATCTGCGCAAAAAGGCAAAAAATCCATCCACGACCATGATGATTCTCTGCAGCCCTCACAACCCGGTGGGTAGAGTCTGGACTGAAGATGAACTCAGACAGGTCGGTGAAATCTGTCAGGAAAATTCTGTTCAACTTATTTCAGATGAAATCCATTTTGATCTGCTCAGAAAAAATATCAGCCACACACCCATTGCCACCATGTTTCCCGAAGACGATACAGTCATCACCTGTACTGCACCATCAAAAACCTTTAATACCGCAGGATTACAGATTTCAAACATCATAATCAATAATCCGCTGCTACAAAAAAAATGGCGATTGCAGACCGGCGGCGAAGAATTCCCCTCACCACTGTCCATCACGGCTGTTAAGGCGGCTTATACCCAATGTGACGACTGGCTTGCTCAGCTCATTGATTACCTGGACGCAAACTTTCTGTTCATGCAAGACTTTCTTGAGCAGAATCTCCCTAAAATAAGGTTCACCATCCCCGAAGGCACCTATCTTGGCTGGATTGATTTCAGCAGGTACGGCCTGACTGACCAGGAGCTTGCCACCGTACTGATTGAAAGAGGAAACGTTCTGTTGGAGGGAGGGACAATCTTTGGTCCTGAGGGAACTGGATTTCAACGCATGAATGTGGCCTGTCCCCGGAAAACGCTGGAAGAAGGTCTTCTACGAATTGCAAAAGCATTCAGCTGATTCTCAGGCAAAAAAAAAGAGAAGGTAACTCTCCAGCTGCATCCTATCTTCCCGTTAAGTCCTGATCGAGTAGCAAAAGTACGCTTCACCACCCTCAACAAATACGCGAGACTTCAGAAGTTTAGGTACATCTGAAAAGTTACAAGGGGAAGAACAATGGAAGATCCTTTTCTTTACGGCCTGCTGGCAATGATAATTCCCGTCGCTCTGGCAAGGAAACTGCTTCAGTGGTCATTAAACCGGCTTAGTCCGGAAAAGAAAGAGGCCGTGCTTGCCTCTGTTAAAGGAATGCAGAAAATACGTCTGATCCTGCTGGCTGCATTAATTGGGCTGCTCTTTTTGCTTCCCCGGGCAACTGCCATCCTCGCACCGGGATACCTGCTTGGCATGTCCCTGCTCTACTGGAACAGAATTGCAGCAACCAACCCGCCCAGAGAGTACAAAACTGCTTATGTCACAAGTGTTCTTCTGGGCCTGGTCGGTATTGGTTTCTAGCCATTGTTTAAATCTTACGGGACGATGGTCAAAGTGCAGGTTGATTATTATAAACTTCAGCAAAATATTCCAGAAGCAACACGCCCTCAAATATATCCTGCATGCTGAAAATGGTTTATCCTGTCAGCCCCGATTTTTCAACTCTGCAGCACCTTCCTTCAGTATTCTGCTAGAGCTTTCGCTTATCAATCACCCGTTTCGATTTCCCTTCTGAGCGTTCCAGGGTTTTTTCTTCCACCAGTTTGACGTTTACGCCTATGCCGAGTTCCGAGGCAAGTCGGGCCTTGATATGATCCACCATCTGGCGCTGTTTTTTCATCTGATCAAAGAAAAGTGATTCATTGACCTCCACCAGTACTGTAATTTTATCGTTGTGATTTTCCCGTTCAATGATGATCTGGTAATGAGGTGCGGTTCCCTCAATTTCAAAGAGCACCTTCTCGATCTGGATGGGAAAGACATTGACACCCTTGATAATCAGCATGTCATCGGTACGACCCATGATCCGCTGCATGCGGGTAAAAGTGCGGCCACAGGCACAGGGCTCGGGAATGAGCCTGGTCAGATCACGAGTGCGGTAGCGAATCATGGGAAAGGCTTCCTTGGTAAGCGTAGTCACTACCAGCTCGCCCACTTCGCCCGGCTCCACAGGTTCCAGGGTGTCGGGGTCAAGGACTTCAAGCAGGAAATGATCTTCGCTGATATGGAGCCCGTTACACTCCTCGCATTCTCCGGCAACCCCCGGCCCCATAACCTCGGACAGGCCATAATTATCTGTTGCCCGAATGCCAAGTTTTGCATTGATCTCATGGCGCATGGCCTCTGACCACGGCTCTGCCCCGAAAAGCCCCACCCGCAGCGACAGACTGCTGGGATTAATGCCCATTTCCATCATGGTATCGGCAATAATTAAGGCATACGATGGAGTGCAGACCAGGGCTGTTGTTTTAAAATCCTGCATGATCTGGATCTGCCGTTTGGTGTTGCCCGCAGATATGGGAATAACTGATGCGCCCAGCCGTTCTGCACCGTAATGCAGGCCAAAGCCGCCGGTGAACAACCCATAGCCAAAGGCAATCTGGATAACATCGTCCTTGGTCACACCGGCCCCGGTAAGCACTCGTGCCACCAGGTCAGACCAGTTTTTCAAATCGTTTCTGGTGTAACCGACAACGGTTGCCAGCCCGGTGGTACCCGATGATGAATGGATACGGACGACATCACGCTGGGGGACGGCAAACAGACCGTAAGGATAATTATCCCGCAGATCCTGTTTGACGGTAAAAGGCAGCCTGCGCAGATCAGCCAATGACTTGAAATCGTCATAATCAATTTTCAGCTCAGCAAACTTCTTCCGATAAAACGGCACATGGGTACCCACACGGTACAAGGTGGACTGCAGACGCTCAAGCTGTAACTGCTCAAGGTCTTCCCTGGACATACATTCTTTTTCCGGTTGCCAGTACATAATCAGCGGTTCAAGGTTGAAGGTTCAAGGTTTGACATGCAAAGTTCAGAGTTGTGATATCTGTGACGCTCTGTTCTCCGGCCTGCCGTACTGATTAATCAATTTTTTCACGACCAAGGTAGGCCCGCTGTACATCCTGATTGGCGAGCAGGTCTTCTGCCGGTCCCTGGACGATTATCTTGCCCGTTTCCAGCACATAGCCGCGATCCGCAATAGAGAGTGCGGCCTTGGCATTTTGTTCAACAAGAAGAACCGTATTGCCCTCTTTTCGGAGCTGAACAATCACTTTAAAGATATCACGGACGACCAGAGGGGCAAGGCCGGTTGACGGTTCATCCATCATCACCAGACGAGGACGGGACATAAGCGCCCGGCCCATGGCAAGCATCTGCTGTTCGCCCCCTGACAGCGTTCCGGCAAGCTGATTTCGTCTTTCCCGAAGTACGGGGAAAAGGTCATATTGATGTTTCAATTCCCGATATACAGCAGCCTTACCCTCTTTTTTCTGCAGTACATAGCCGCCAAGAATTAAATTTTCTTCAACTGACATGGGGGCAAAAACCTGTCTCCCCTCGGGCACCAGCACACAACCGGATGCAACTATATGGCGGGAGGCAAGAGGCGCGCAATCCTGATCCATAAAGGCAATGGAACCCGATGTCGGCTGGACAAGCCCGATGACAGTTGAAAGCAGGGTGGTTTTTCCGGCTCCGTTTGCGCCAATCATGGTGACAATCTCACCACCATCAACATGCAGTGATATATTTTTTAAAACCCGTAAATTACCGTATCCGGCATCGAGATTTCTGATCTTTAACATACGCGGTGGCTTGCGGCCTCAGGCAGCAAGCTCCTCATCTTCGCCAAGATAAATTTTTATTACTTCCGGGTTTTGCTGAATAGCCAGCGGCTCACCTTCGGCAATTTTTCTGCCAAAGCTGAGTACCACAATCTCATCGGAAATATCCATAACAAGCGACATATCATGTTCAACCAGCAGCACGGTAATGCCCATATCCCGGATACGGCTTATAAGCCGGGCCACCTCGGCGGTTTCGTAAATATTTAAACCAGCTGCCGGTTCATCCAGAAGGAGCAGCCTGGGTTCTGTTGCAAGAGCACGGGCCATTTCCACTGCCCGTTGCTGACCAAAGGCAAGACTTGTGGCCTCCACATCGGCATATTCGGCAATCTCAAGAAGCTCCAGCAGTTCAAAGGACTTCTCCCGAATCGCCCGCTCCTCTTTACGACTCGAAGGCGGATGAAACATTCCCGCAAGAAAACCTGCCCGACTCCTGATATGACGACCGACCATGACCGACTCCAATGCAGTCATGCCGTGAAAGAGCTTGATATTCTGAAACGTACGTGACATACCAAGACAGGCAATCTGATGCGGTTTTTTGCCCTGAATTTCCTGACCCAGAAAGGATATTTTTCCGGTAGTGGGTGCAAGATTACCCGCTATCAGGTTAAAGAGCGTGGTCTTACCCGCTCCGTTAGGCCCGATTACCGCCTTGATGACACCTTCCTGCACGGAAAAATTGACATCATCCACGGCACGCAGACCACCAAACTGTTTATTGACGGATTGCAGTTCAAGCATTGTTCTTCTTTAACCGGGAAAGGAGAGCCTTTCCCCGAATACTCAAAATTCCGTCCGGGGCAAAGAGCATGACCAGAATAAGAATAGTACCGAAAACCGCATCGTCGTAGGTTCCGAATACTCCTCGCAGGGACAGAAAGGTAAGGGTTACGCCCATAATCAGTACACCCCAGAGATTTGCCATTCCACCCACCGCAACCAGGGCAACATAACGGACAGATTTCATCACCGAGGCCTCTGACGGGCCAATGCCACCATTATAATGAGTGAGAAACACTCCGGCAACGGCCGCAAAGACCGCACTGAGGACAAAGACTGCCAGTTTGAGACGAGCGGTGTTTATGCCAATGGCCTCTGCAGCCTCTTCTGCGCCATGGATAGAACGCAGCGCACGACCTGTGCGGGAATCAATCAAATTGAGCAGCAGCACCATGCCTGAAATGAGCAGGGCCCAGGCAATATAATAATTCTCTGCCCGGTTACCGAAATCCCCGCTCACGGACAGAGCCGGAAAACCGGCAATGGCGGGCAACAGTGTGAAAGCCGGGACTTCGGAAATACCGTCTGCTTCACCAAAAAATTCTGTGGCAAGGCCAATCCGGAAAACAATTATGCCAAACCCCAGAGTGGCCATGGCCAGATAATGACCTTTGAGTTTCAGCACCGGAACGCCGAGAACAAGCGCTATAACAGCGGCCACAACGATGGCAAAAAGACAGGCCGGCCAGGGGGCAACGGTGAGCAACTGCTCGCCATACAAATCCTGTCCTGAAACAAGCATGCCAAGCTGCCCCAATGTCTTAACGACGGCATGTTCCTGCAGTCCGAACAGGTTATGGGTCGTCAGGGCTGCTGAAAGATAACCGCCTATAGCAAAAAAACCGGCATGACCAATGGAGATCTGCCCGGCATAGCCCATGAGCACGGAAAGACCGATCACCACAAGAGTGTAATAGGCCGCCATGGTTAACTGCGTCAGATAATAGGTTGTTTCCGTAAGCTGTGTCAGGATCTGAATCCCGATCACAAGACCGATGAGAAGCGTTATGGGGAAAAACTTTGAGGATTTCATCAGAATTCTGTCAACCTCGCAGCTTCACTGGAACCAAACAACCCGTGCGGCCTGACAAACAAAATAACCAGCAGGATGGTTATGGAGATTGCGTCCTGAAAGGCCAGCGGCACAACCGCCACGGAATATGCCTCAAGAATACCAAGAAGGATGCCTGCCGCCACTGCGCCCATGGAATTGCCCAGCCCTCCAAGAATTGCCACCGTAAATCCTTTAATGGCAAGGGCTGTGCCGGAATCGTACTGGGTATAGGTAATGGGCGACATAACGCATCCCGCCAGAGCACCGATTCCCGCACTGAGCATAAACGACAGCGTAACCATGTTACGGGTATTGATGCCACAGAGGATGGCCGCAGTCCTGTTGGCTGAACAGGCCCGCATTTCCCGACCCAGAGGAGTAATTTTAAAAAACAGGCTCAGACCGACCACCACCACTCCACAGACCCCGATAACCCAGAGTACCTGAGGGGAAATCCGCACCGGACCAAGAGCTATGGTCGTTATCTCGTTACCATAAAAATAAGGCAGGGAGCGGATAGATTCATCCCAGACATGCAAGGCCACTTCACGAATCAGGATGGAAAGGCCGATGGTAATAATTATAAGGCGTAAAACAGACGGATTATCAAGCCAGCGGATAAAAACAATCTCTATGAGTGCTCCAATTATCATCGTAATGACCACAGCGCAGACTATAGCCAGCGGCAGGGGCATGATCTGGAGCAGAGAAATAGAAATCATGCCGCCAAGCATAACAAATTCGCCCTGGGCAAAATTGATAATACCGGTGGTATTGTAGATAATATTAAAACCAATCGCAACAATGGCATACATGATACCATAGGTCACGCCGGCAAAAAGATACTGAAAAAATAGCTCAGGGGTCATAAATTTTTACAATAAAAAACGGGCAGGAAAGTCCCTGCCCGTTGACTAAGATGGACGCTGACTACTTGCTTTCGTAAGCAACAAATTT
>QNYF01000077.1 GCA_003978695.1 Desulfobulbus sp.
TCAAGACCCGAGCCGCACAGCCGGAGAAATTGTTGAATCCCTGCTTGTCAGCAGGCAGTAATCCGGCCTGCCAACGTTGCACAACTCCACGGTCCTGTTCCCGTATACCTCCTGCCTGATACTTTAACGGTAAAGTTACCCCGGTTTTTTGTTTTTTCGAGCGGTAACTGTTCAGCTGCACCCCATCTCGAAGTCGTGGCTTTCCTGCGACAATCAGGCCGCCTCACATAGACGGTGACACCGCTTCGCTGTTATAGTTCGTTGGTCTGCTTGCCACAATATGGGGCACATCTAAACAGTTACAGACCACACGTTATGCCAAAGTCGTGGTGTTACCTGAATAGCAACTTACACGTTTAAAAAAGCTGTTGAGCAAAAGCCACAAAGCCTGTGGGGGAAGGCAGTCTTGCAGCCTATTATATATACCAGACATCTTGAAACCTGTTTTCTTGTTGGACAGAATCCTGTATTACGTTTATCCTTTTTCCGACAGAGTCTTTTTGTTCAGTTATTCAACCCTCACTCATGATCATTGATCCTTATTTATGCGAATCACCGGTGGAACTGCCAAAGGACGCTCCCTGTCCGCACCTAAAAAGGGCAACAGGAGCATCCGCCCGACAAGTGACCGTACACGGGAAGCATTATTCAGTATCATTGCTGACTGCGTCCCTGGCAGCCGGGTTCTGGATTTATATGCAGGTACTGGCGCACTCGGTATTGAATCATTAAGCAGAGGAGCAGATCTGGCAGTTTTCATTGACAAATCATTCCAGTCTCTTAAAATTGTTCAGACAAACCTGACCCGTTGTTTTGCGTCCCCACAGGCCGCACTGCATAAAATCAACCTGACCCGAACCGATGCCATAAAGAATCTGCAGCGGAAGCTGCCGGATGATTTTCGCTTCTCACTTGTATTTCTTGATCCCCCCTATGAAAAAAAGCTGGCAGAGATGACGTTGCAAATGGTAGATAGAGCAGGGATTGTTCAAAAGAACGGGCTGGTCATTGTCGAGGAACGGAAAAACGAACAGCTGCCTGAGCAATGCGGCAGCCTGAAACTTGTCGACCAGCGGCAGTATGGTGAAACCGGATTGTGGTTTTACAAATCCTCCGGTGAGACATTTGGGCAACATACCTCTACTTTTCCAGCCGGACAAAGGTTGACACCATGACAACACCCTCAAAAAACGAAAAAAAAAGTAGGCAGACAATCGCCGTTTATCCCGGCACTTTCGACCCAATAACCAACGGCCATGTAGACATCATCAAGCGGGCATTACGTCTTTTTGATAAAGTCATCATTGCCATTGCCATAAACGCCCGGAAGACTCCACTGTTTACCCTGGAGGAACGAATACAGCTAGCGAAAAACTGCTTTGGCAAAAACAATACCCGTATAGAGGTAGATGCCACAAGCGGGTTGATTGTTGACTATGCCATTGAAAAAAAAGCCAGTACCATTGTTCGAGGTTTACGGGCGGTTTCTGATTTTGATTATGAATTCCAGCTGGCGTTAATGAACAGGAAACTCGAACGAAAGGTAGAAACTGTTTTCCTGATGACCGGTTTTCGCTGGATCTACATCAGCTCCTCCATCATTAAGGATGCTGCCAAACATGGCGGCAACGTGGGAGGAACAGTTCCGGCCCACGTACTGGCTGCCCTCAGGGAAAAATTCAATAATTGATCAGGATGTGTAAACAGAACCAGCCCAAGGAAAGCCGCCGCAGTTTTCTGGGCAGAGTCAGTAAATGGCTTGCCGGTCTTGCCGGGATAAGTCTTGCCTATCCCCTGCTCCGCTTTCTCGGGTTTACCATCCCGCCAAAACCTCGTTATATCACCGTTACCGGGCCGCTCCCTGCCAGTGGCTTTCACGCTGAACGGGATTTTATTCTTTTTGCCGACAACGATTCCTCCTGGTCAGTCTCCCGTACCTGCACCCATCTTGGCTGCAGAGTTCATTATCTTGAGGATAAACACCTTATTGAATGCCCCTGCCATCAAAGCCGTTTCAAGACAGACGGTACGCTGATTTCAGGGCCTGCCAGAAAAAATCTTCCCAGCTATCCCGTTGAGACACAAACTGATGAAAACGGTCAGATAACGGCGTACGTGGTGACACTGTAATGTCCACATCCGGCAGCAGGAAAAAAAGCAGGCTTAAAAGCTGGCTCTGCTCCATCCGCTGGGGTGGCCATGCCCTTATCAGCCTGTACATTTCCGTGCTCTCAGGAGTGGTGCTTGCCCTGCAATACAGTAGCCCTGCCCCGTTGTATTCCACAACCACCATTGAGCTGGTCGTGCCGTTTGGCTGGTTCTGGCGGGCGTTACATTATTATTCAAGTCAGGCTTTTTTCCTGCTCCTGCTCTGTCACCTGGGAATTATCCTCTGGCAGAATGAGCATAATTTTACACGAACAGCCTGGCTGCGGCTCACTGCAAGTATCCCCGTTGCCCTGCTGCTGCTCTTTACCGGATATATTCTGCGTGGAGATGCCACGGGCGAAGCTGCCGGGGCCATTGCCGAACATATTTCGCTCTCCATTCCCCTGTTGGGAACGCCTTTAAATCAACTCCTTTTTGATATCAGTAACAGCGGCTTGATAAAAGTGTACGCAAACCACCTGATAGGACTAATGGTTCTGGGCGGGATCTGTGTCTGGCCGCACCTCAGGCGTTACACGGCAGGTTTTCTCAACCATATCCCAATTACCCTGCTTATCTTTGTTGTCTCGGCCACCATGGCAACGCCTCTGGAGCCGGACAGGATCGGCCTGCTCCATATTGCCGGACCATGGTTTTTCCTGGGACTGCAGGAACTGCTTCGCTATATTCCTCCATTCTGGGCTGGTGTTGCCGTGCCACTGACAGTACTCCTGCCCCTGTTGCTGCTTCCTGAGAGACATAAAACACGAACCAGATGCCTGTGGTTTTTTATCTTCTGGCTCCTTGCCTACGCCGGGCTGACATATATCAGTTACTCCAGAGTGCACAGCGGAAACAAACCTCTTATAATCAAGCCTCCGGCTGCAACATCAACAGACGCGGTGATCATTCCAAACACAATGAAAACCAGGTGAAAACCATGACCTTCTCGCCTCCAACGTGTCAAAAACAGATGGCCGCAGACATCACAAACAGATAACAGGCAGAAGTACCAGACCACCCTTTATTCCCGGCTTATGCGTATTGTTAAAATACTCTTCCTGCTCTTTCTCGGCTGTATTGTCACGGGACTGCTTTTTCGTCAGGCATCATTAGCCAAAATCACAACTCTTGCCCTTGAAAGAGCAGGCGCTCATGACATCCGGGTGCAGGTTGAGCAACTGGGAATCTCCCGTACCCGGTTACACGCATTACACACTGTTTTTCCCCTGCCCTCAGGAACAACTCTCTCTTTGTCTCTTCAGGGCATTGAAGTGACTTATTCACTCAAGAATCTGCTGACAACAGGTAAATGCAGGGCAGTTACCATAGATTCACTGGAGATTAACCAACAATCAGACGGACGAATTCGTCAACAACCTTTTACTTTCCCCGAAAAAATATCACTTCTGCACGACTCCATTAGAACCAGCCTGCCCGTGAAAGAACTCCATATCAACCGGTTGCGGTTCAAGGGTGATTGGCCCGCGCAACTGATTGATAAAAACATCAGGCTGAATGCGTCCCTTGCCGGGACAACGCTTTCAGTTTTTGCAGCCCTTGAACTCACAAACGAGATCAGCATAACTACTGAGCTTCAAAGCCCTGATGCCCGTCACGCAAAAATGGTCACAACCGCCAGAAACAGCCAAAAAACGTTTTTCAGCTCCAATCTTGCCCTGGCTCCGGATAAACTTTCAGGGACAGTTTCCATGCAGCTTGCCCCGGTACGCGCTCTGATTCTTAATGAAACAGATATGGATTCTCTGCCGGATATAAATGGTCACCTCACCGGTACTTTTTCCCTGCCCCTGCCGCTGATGAACAGCGCAGATATCCTGGCAGATTTTATCCTGCACGATACCAGCACCAATGATATATCGCTGAACGCTCGCGGCAATCCGACAACAAAAAAGCTCACCTTCACCATAAACGGCCGCAACAGTGAAGGCATTTTTTTAACAACAAATCTGACACTCAGGAGCAAAAAATTAGCCGGTGATTTCCGGTTCAATGCGGCTCAAATACAACAACTGCTACGCCCCTATCTGAGCCGTCCATTACCAGACATACAGGGAGAAGTTGAAGGTCTTCTTGACATACCTCTTCCCGGGAGCAGAGACAGCAACTATACCCTGTCTGCTCAGGCAACAAATCTGTCCATGCCCCGGTTTTCAGGCACCTCCTTAAACATTCAGGCTGACGGCGAGATGACTGCTGAGGGCTTTACCATGGCAAAAAACTCCTCCATCCGGGCAACAGATGTTGTCCTGGCAAAGTATAAAATGCAGGATTTTTCCCTGGGACTTGCCGGGTATTTCCACCGGGAAGAAGATCGTTTCATACTGCATATTAAGGAGGGGCAATCAGTAGACATAAAAAAATTATCCTCTGGCGGGTTCTTTACAGAGGCGCTGAGCGCTCAGCTGAAACAGCCCCTGCACCTTACCAGACAGGGCAAAGAATGGCAGGTGAGACCAACCCTTCTGTCAACAGATCAACTGCAGATAACAGAGAAAAAACGTTCATATTCCAGTGGCCCGTTCCAGGTCAACCTGTCCCGGTTCAACGGTTCAGTAAAGGGTCTGGAGCTTGACGCTCAGGTTTCAACGCCCTCTCTCATCTATAAAGACACACGAACGATTCCCCTGAAAAACCTGGCAGGCACTCTTCAGCTTAAAAAAAATATTTTCAATGCGAAGATAGAGTTCTCCCCCGAAAAAATTCCTGGAAGAATGGAACTCAAACTCACCCATAATCTGGCAACAGCCAGCGGCAACCTGCACCTGAAAACGAGCAAACGATGTGATTTTGACAAGGAGGGAACCACACTGGCAGACATCTTCTCTCCCTGGAAGTTCCCCTTTAATCTGGACCGGGGCAAGCTTTCCTTTACTGCCGATGGCCGGTGGAGGCCACACAAGCCTTTTCGACTTGCCAGTTTTGTTACCGTTACCAAAGGAGACGGCTTTTACAAAAAATTCATGTTCAAGGGTTTGAGTATTCGACAGGATCTTGCGGTACTCCCCCGCCTGTACTCAAAATCAGAAGGGAATTTTGCACTCCGGAAGCTTATCGGCGGCATTGATATTTACGATACCCGGGCAAAACTCAACTTTGCCAGATCA
>QNYF01000014.1 GCA_003978695.1 Desulfobulbus sp.
ATTTCGCTCCAGCTCATGCCCTGGTTGCGGGTAAGATCAATGAGCAGGTTGATTGGAGTATCTGTGATTTTATGCAGGATAAAGAGAAGAGCTGTTTCCTTGTAGGTAAAATCAGAGGGCTGAAGACAGGACAGCTCTTTTTGTGTAATGCCGAAACGTTCTGCCAGCATCCAGTCAGTGATTTTCCTGAGAATGGTTTTGGTCGCTGCGCCATCGGTAATTGCTTTGAGAATCGGGGTGTTGTTCTGTTTGTCTTTAAGTGTCTGCGAATGGAGTATTTCCTGCCAGGTTCCGCCATTATCGTGGATTGCCAGGAGAATTTCAGGGGTAAGCCCGCTTTCCCGCGCAATGTAGAGGGCAATGACCAGATCAGTGGGGGCAACGCCTCCTTTCATCATCTGCATGATGATCTCTTTTTTGGAAACATCAAGGGTCGTGGCGACCAGTGAATTAAAGCTGGTGGTGAGCAGGTACTCATCAGCTGAAAAACGGTTGTCTGCCTTGAACTCCCTATTGCGAAAGCAGTGGCAGCGGTTGGCCTGTTCTGCGTTTAAAGGGACAGCAAAGAGAAGGCAGGAAATAATCAGGAACAGGATTGATTTCATTATTGTCTGTTGTATGGTAAGCAGCAGAGGTTTTCGACAGCCGTGTTTCGGCACGGGTTGCCAGTAAAATCTGCTTATTTTTTAATAAAACCACGCACCCCACGGAGAGGTCATGGAGATTCGTCTTGAAAACTATGCAACACCACAGGGAAAAGAACTGTTAAACGGTCTGCGTGACCGTTTTGTTTTAGCTGATACAGCCTGCCGTGATACTGTCACGGAAATTTTAGAGCAGGTCAGAACCCATGGTGATGATGCAGTTATTAAGTATACACGTAAATTTGATGCCCCGCAATTAGAACGGGATGAGTTACAGGTAACCGGGGAAGAGTTTGCCGGTGCTGCAGCTGCTGTTGATAAAAAAATACTTGAGACAATTTCCTTTGCCGCTGCCCGTATCAGAGCGTTCCACGAGCGGGAGCTGGAGGATTCCTGGTTTACCACCCGTGAAGACGGCACCATCACCGGGCGTATGGTCAGACCTGTTGATTCGGCCGGATTATACGTGCCGGGAGGGCAGGGCGGTTCTACGCCGCTGGTCTCTTCTGTGCTGATGAACGGTATTCCGGCTGCGATTGCCGGAGTTAAACGGCGGGTAATGATGACACCGCCCGATGCCGAAGGAAAAATCAATCCTGCTCTTTTAATGGCGGCAAAAGAAATCGGCATAACCGAGGTCTACAAGGCCGGATCTGCCTGGGCCATTGCAGCCCTTGCCTTTGGCACAAAAACCATTGCCCCGGTGGATGTCATTGTCGGACCGGGCAATCAGTTTGTTACCGAAGCCAAACGGCAGGTCATGGGGCGGGTGCGTATCGACATGATCGCAGGTCCAAGCGAGGTGTTGATTGTGGCTGATTCTACAGCAAATCCCGCCTATGTGGCAGCAGATATGCTTGCCCAGGCAGAGCATGACCCGCAGGCGCTGGCCCTGCTTATTACCACTGATGCATCGCTTGCAGGTGATGTTGTCGCCCAGCTTGAGGAACAGCTTCCAGCCCTTTCCCGGGAAGATATTGCCAGAAAGGCCTTGAATGACCGGGGGACAATTCTGGTCGTTGAAAACGTGGAACAGGCTGTTGGACTTGCCAATGAGGTGGCCATTGAACATCTTGAACTGCAGGTCAAAGATCCCTGGAAATGGCTGCCAAAGATCAAGCATGCCGGAGCAATCTTTCTTGGCTCCCACACTCCGGAGGCTGCCGGAGATTATGTTGCCGGGCCAAACCATGTGCTGCCCACCATGGGGACGGCTCGTATCTCCTCTGCTCTTGGGGTTGAGACGTTTGTGAAAAAGAGTTCAGTCATTTCCTATTCTCAGGAGGCACTGTTCGCTGATGCCGATCATATTCAGCGGCTGGCTGGTCTTGAGGGGTTGAGCGCCCATGCCAACTCTGTTGCAGTCCGGGTAAAAGAATAAAGCTGTGTGCGATAGACAGCTTCTGAGCCGCGGCCTGCAAACACTTGCCATACCTCTTGAAGAGAGCAGGCTGGATAATATCCTTACCTATTGCCGTGAACTGCAAAAGTGGAATACAAAGATTAACCTGATTGCCCGCAATACCCCGGCAGACGAGGTTATAGACAAGCATTTTCTTGATTCCCTGACCCTGCTGCCGATCATTGTACAATATGGTGGCAAAACACCAACCCTGCTTGATGTGGGAACAGGAGCCGGCTTTCCCGGACTTGTTCTGGCCGCTGTCGTGCCTGAACTTCAGGTTACTCTTGTGGAACCGCGCGAAAAACGGGTGGTGTTTCTGCGCCATATTGTCCGAACGCTGGGTCTTGAAAATGTGCGGATTATTGTCAGTCGGCTTGAGCAGGCTGGGCTTGAATCTGAACGGTTTACCTTTATCACCAGTCGGGCGGTTGCCGGCATCAACCGTTTTCTGCCCATGGTCGAGAATCTCGCCACCTGGGACACCAGGGTGATTGTCATGCGCTCAGCTCAAGGGGAGGAGCAGGATGACATAGAGCTGGCAGACAGTGGTTGGCAGCTGGTTGAAGATTTGTGTTTTACCCTGCCGCAATCAGGAGCCGCCCGCCTTTTATCCGTGCTGAGGCGAGTATAAAAAACGAAACTCATAACGCAGGTGCGAGAAATGACCATAATTTTTGCATGTTCTTTGCACCCACCCGAAGAGTTACATAAGGAGAAAAATGGACTCTGAAAACATACCAGCCAAGAAAAAGAAACCGGTAAAAACTGACAAATTTTTCCCTGGATGTTTCAAGAAATCCACAGCCTTTTTTCTTGATCAGATTGTCATCGCCCTGCTGGGTATGGGATTGTTTTATCCATTTTCAGGATTTATGAGTTCACTTTCTGTGCATGCCTGGCTGCCCGGATATCTGATCGGCGCTTTGTATTATATGGTGATGGAGAGTTCGCTGTTCAGATCTGCTTCACTTGCCAAAATGGCCTTTTCAATGGAGGTAAGAACCGCAGGTGGAGAGAAAATCTCACCGTTTGTATCGCTGGCCCGTTATATCTGTATAACCCTGCCATTTTACAACAATGCAGTCAGCCGGTCCATTGCCACAACCATTGGCGTTACCAATACTTCTGTTGGCGGCACAGCTTTTTTAGTGGTTGTCGGCCTGCTCTTTGTCGGCAATACGCTTTTTATGGTGCTGCATCCTCAGAAACGTGGGTTGCATGACCTGCTCTTTAATACTGTTGTTGTCCCTGCCCGGGCAGAACAGGTGCCGCAGATTCTATCATTGACAAAAAAATCAACGCTGGGCGGTATTGTCGGGTTGCTCATTCTTGGTCTTGTTTTTGGCAATATGTATCTGCAGCAGGGGAAAAACCCTGAGTTTGCCGGGATTGAAATTCTCAATACAAAACTTCAAAAGTTAAGCGGCCTTGAAAACCTCACGGTCAGCTACAGGAAATTTGTTGTCCATGATAAAATAACTGTTTTTTCCGCAGACGTACATGTGCCGCTTTCATTTGAACAGTTTGGCGACAGTAGTTATACAGAGTCTCTTGCAAAAAAGCTTTTTCCCATGGTCAAAAAACTCAACACCAACCCGAAGGTCGACACGGTCACAATCGTTTTTCACACCCAAAAGTTTATAGGCGCGTTTCCCATAAGCAAATATACGAGCTCCTCTCAGGAGATTGCTAAAATAGAATCTGAGTAATGGGGACGGGAACCGGGAAAATCCTCGAAAAGACAGTACCCCTTGTCAAGGGAATCGACAGGGGCACTGTATAGAAAGGGGGAAAATTATTTTTTCGGCGCTACAACGACAAAACCACTGATACCAACGCCCTGATTATTATGCTTGTCATGGGCCGTAAAGATGACCCGGTAACCGCCGCCCTCTTCAGGCGTAAATGAGGAGCTGAAATTGCTTGTTTTGTCTGCATATTTCAACGGCAGTTCGGCAACCTTTTTGCTTCCCTTGTAAATAAAGGCAGTTACCGTGTAATCAGCAGCATCCCACAGCGGAAAATTTGCCTTGACCGGACAACCGCACATGGGGGTAACCACCGCACTGATCGGCAGGGTAGAACCCAATTTGAAAAATTCATGGGCCTCCGGATTATGGGGATGTACCATAAGTCCGGTCAGCTCAAAGAGGAGTCCGTCGCCGCTTATATCCTGGCCGGGCAGTAACCAGGTTGTTTTTGCCTCTTTGTGAATATTTGCTTCACTGCCCATGGGGCCGATAACTTCGACCAGCAGCTTGAGTGGATCTTTTATATCCAGCTCAAACTCCGCTTTGGCCGTACCTTCACCCTCTGACCTGACTGTTGCCCTGGTTACGGGTTCCTTCATCAGCAACTTGGTATTTCCAGTGCCTCCCATGATCATCCCGCTGGCTAGTTCCTGGTTGGTGTAAAAATCCTTGACCACAACTTTTAAGCCGCCGACAACCGAACCAATAAATTTAGCATCATGGGCAAGAGCCCTGACAGTCAATTTGGTCGGCACGGCCCAGGCACTTGCGGCAAATATTCCAGACATCACCATGACAAACAATCCGGTTTTCCAATGCTTTAACATCTTCCCACCTCCATGAGAAAAAAATGAATAACAACAAAGACGGCATGAAAGAAAAATCACTCTTCATTTGCTGTCTTTGGACCTTATTGTCAGGCAGTACCGGAACCAGTTGGGATTATTTTCTCAACCCCGGATGAATCTCTTCTTGCAGGACAGACACCGGTACTTCAGAAATCAACCCGTTTTTTATTGTGCATATGTTGTCTATACATATAATACGGCAACAAAAAAGTGCAAGTAAACAGGAGGGAATGTGAAGTAAATGTGGGGGGAATGTGGGGATACTTTACCATCTTTTACCTCTGGTGCCATCATATCCATTTCCTGAATTTCCGCTGGAGCAGTGTTGTACGTTGCATGGTAAGTTCCTGTGTCCGTACCTGGCAGCAACCATTGGTATAACTGTTGGCTCTCATTCATAATGGCAGCAGTGTTATTTGCTGGTAAATAATATTGTTTCCATTTAAAGTGTATGCCGGTATAAAGGCTAACGGTATTATATTTTCTCGTTTAATCAAGTAATTACAGGATATTA
>QNYF01000052.1 GCA_003978695.1 Desulfobulbus sp.
CTAAGCAAGACCTACGAATCTTTAAGGGAAGAGTTTAAAAGGAAAAAAGTCAATACAAAAAATGTCGTCGTGATAGATGCGATATCAAAAACGCTGAAAGAAGTCACAGAGGAACCGGAAAACTGTCTCTTTGTCAGGTCGCCAGGAGCGCTTACCGAGCTGTCCTTGATAATATCCAAATTTCTCAAATACAATTATGATCATCTGATATTTGACTCTGTAAACAATCTCCTGATTTACAGGAACAAAAGCGCTGTGGAAAGGTTTATGTTAAATCTGGTCAATAAAGTAAGAAACAGCAAAACAAAAGCCGTGTTTATCGCCCTGCCCCTGTTTCTTCTTCTGGGTCATGTCAACAGTATCCATCATTTGCGTGACCATTTACAGCCCGGTCATATTGCGCCCTATGTACAAAGTCCGAGACAGGTAACGTTACTTGGTACTCTTGCCACAATGGTTGAACATGGCAACAACAGGAACCGGCTGGACCTTGAAGTACATAAAATTCTTCTCCACGGTAAACAGCACAGCTGGCAGCCGGTTCACGGGAGAGTTCGTCTGTCTCTCCATGGAAAAGTTGATAAACTCCAGCCGGGAACGCTGCTCCTGATCCGGGCAAAAGTCGGACCCGTCACAAATTTTAAGACTCCAGGGGCCTTTAACTATAAAGGGTACATGGCAGCCAAAGGTATTTTTACCAGCGGCTGGATAAAAAACAGACAGGATATTGTTTCTGTGCAGGCGCCAGAAGAGCGCAGAATCCGGCTCAGGTATTTACCTGAACGAATGAGGCAACAGGTTGCAGATTTCATAAAAGATCATTTACCAGCTGATATCTCAGGACTGTATCAGGCACTTCTTACCGGAAGCCGGACCGGTATTGACGAAGAGACTCTTGAACACTTTAAGGCGACAGGGACCATGCACCTGCTTGCTATTTCAGGACTCCACATGGGGTTGCTGGGCCTGATGATCGGCAGTATCCTCAACTGGCTGTTCAGAAGATCTGAGTGGCTTTTACTCCACACATATGTCCCGGGTCTGGCCCTGATGGGTACTCTGCCTGTTCTTCTGGGATATGGTTTTGTTGCCGGCATGAACACTCCCGTATTACGGGCATTACTTATGGCCGCAATTGTCCTTTCCGCAATTCTTCTGCGAAGACAATTCGATCTGCTCCACCTGGTGGCAGCTGCAGCCATGTTCATACTGATCTGCAATCCGCTGGCCCTGTTCACAGCTTCGTTTCAGCTCTCTTTTGCAGCTGTTACAACAATGGCGCTGTTTCTACCCGACCTGTCCGGGACTCGACTTCAACATCGTGAAGTCCCTGAAAAAAAGGGGCTCATCAAACGCTATACCTCCACTCCATTACTTATCTCTTTTACCGCAACCCTGGGAACTCTGCCGTTTATGCTCTACCATTTTAACCGATTCTCCCTGATCGGACCGATCATGAACCTGCTGATTGAACCGTTGCTCTGTTTCTGGGCACTTCCTTTAGGGCTTGCGGCCATTCCCTGCATATTCTTTGCACCAGACATTGCCGCGAAACTGCTCCAGTTCGGCAGCATGGGCATTAGCGCCGGACAGTATTGCGCTGCAACAGGAGCAGCTCTACCCTTTGCCTCAATCTGGACCATAACACCGGATAAAGGTGAAATGCTGCTCTATGGTGCACTTCTTCTGCTCTGGTATTTTAAAAACAGGAAACCAGCACGTATTTTACCGACCCTTGTACTGGGGAGCTGTTTTCTCATCTTTCATTTTACCCAGGGATTATTTTGGCCGAAAAAAACACAAACCAGCCAGGTAACGTTTATTGATGTAGGCCAGGGAAACTCAACCTTCCTCCACCTCCCCGATGGATCACGCATTCTTATCGATGGTGGAGGTGGCAGAAACAGCAGTTTTAATGCCGGAGAACGCATCATCGGCCCCTATCTTTACAGCCAGAGAATATGGCGTCTTGATCAGGCGGTAATTACCCACCCCCACAGCGACCACTTTAACGGCATGGATTTTCTGATCAGCCATTTCCATCCAAAAATTTTATACATTAACGGCGACCAGCGCAGTGAAGGAAACTATAACCAAATAATTGCACTGGCAAAAAAGCTTGGGACTCAGAGAATTATTCCGGAAGCGGGTCAGGTCGTTGAGGAGGGAAAGACTTTTCGTCTTGCGTTTCTGGGGATGAACGGACTGGCCGTGGCAGCAAATAGTCCGGTTAATGATAACTGCCTGGTATTGCGCTTAACTCACAAAAATCGGGCTTTTTTATTCCCGGCAGATATAAGTTCAAAAAGTGAAAATATACTTATTAAAAAATGGCCAGAACTGCAATCGGATGTACTTCTCGCTGCACACCACGGCAGTGCCACAGCAAGCAGCCCATCCTTTATAAAGGCGGTCACCCCCTCCCTTATTGTCGTTTCAGCCGGAAAAAACGGAAAAAAATACTACCCTGACCCCCTAAATATTGCAGCATGGCAGCAAGAGAGGATTACGACATACATCACAAGAGATCAGGGAACCATTACCTGCCTGACAGATGGAGAGGAACTGGATTGTACACCATATGAACAAAAATACAATCCAGCCCGATTGTGAAAACAATCAAATTTCAGTAAAATCCGTTGGTGGTTTACGTAAAAATTTCACGAACTTCTGCTTTTCAACACAGTTGATATATGCGTCTTCGGCACTGATCTTCTTTTTCTCCAGAAGCTCCATAATCGCATCATCGACTGTCTGCATGCCGTATTTTTTACCGGTCTGCATGACTGACGGTATCTGGTAGGTTTTTGCCTCACGGATAAGATTTCGGACAGCTGGGGTACAGATCAGAATTTCAAGGGCCGCTACCCTCCCCTTAATATCAATCCGTTTGAACAATGCCTGTGAGACGACTGCCTTGAGAGCGTCTGCCAGTGTAGAACGAACCTGCCCCTGCTGTTCTGCCGGGAAAATTTCAACTACACGATCCACAGTTTTCATGGCATTCATTGTATGAAGTGTGCCAAAGACAAGATGCCCGGTCATGGACGCTTCCATGGCAAGAGATATCGTTTCCAGATCTCGAAGCTCACCAACAAGAATTATATCAGGATCTTCACGCAATGCACCACGAAGCGCTGCCGTAAAACTCTTCGTGTGGGTGCCCACTTCACGGTGATTAATAATACATTTATTACTCTTATGGACAAACTCGATGGGATCTTCAATGGTCAGGATATGATCACTTCTGGTCCTGTTCGCCTCATCAACAATGGCGGCAAGTGTCGTTGACTTACCAGAACCTGTAGGCCCGGTAACCAGCACCAGCCCCTTGGGCAGACTCGCCAGCTTGCCAATAACCTTTGGCAGCCCCAACTGTTCACAGGAGAGAATATCGCTTGGAATTTCACGGAACACAGCCCCAATACCGTACTTTTGCTCAAAAAAGTTACAACGGTAGCGGGCAAGACCCGGTATCTCATAACCAAAATCCATGTCACCGGTTTCTTCAAAGACCTTTATCTTATCTTCCGGGCAAATTTCGTACAGCATGGACTTCAGACTGTCGTTGTCCATGACTTTAAACTTCACTCGTTCCATATCACCTCGGACACGCAAAACCGGTTGCTGGCCCGCAATCATATGAAGATCAGAAGCACCCTCATCATTCATCAGCTTAAAAAAAGCATCTATCTGCGCCATTCCCTTCTCCTTTTACAAATGGACGAAAATTCTCTGCACAACAATAAAATTTCTCGTAACTCTTCAGGAGCACCTCACGGAGTCTCCGCTTACCTCTTCGTCCATTTAAGCCTGCGTAAGCAGCACAAGTACGGCTTCACAGACTTAAATGAACAGGTAAGCGTAGACTCCGAGTCTAAGGCACTCCTGAACAGTTACAGTACGGTGGTTCTGCACGTTTTTCGCACCCACCTGAAGAGTTACAATTTCTCTCTACAGTGCAAGTGTATCACATTTTTTTAAAACACTACAGTTTTACGAATATAACTGACAATTTCATCCACATCATCCATAACTTCAAAGAGCATGAGATCATCTTCTGCAATTTTTCCATTCGCAAGTAACTGCTCTTTAATCCAATCGACAAGACCTCCCCAAAAAGAAGAACCTACGAGAATAATTGGAAAAGGTTTCACTTTCTTTGTTTGAATCAAGGTAAGTGATTCAAACAGTTCATCCATTGACCCGAATCCCCCTGGCATGCAGATAAAACCCATGGAGTATTTCAAAAACATGACCTTTCGAACAAAAAAATACCGAAAATCAAGTGACAGGTTGGCATAAGGATTCCCCGCCTGCTCATGGGGAAGATCAATATTCAGGCCAATGGATAACCCGTCAGCATCAGATGCTCCACGATTGGCAGCTTCCATAATCCCCGGACCGCCACCGGTGATAATACCGTAACCGTGTTCAGCAAGTTGTCTGGCGATCTCGCGGGCCATCAGGTAATCAGGGTGATCTTCCGGTGTTCTTGCTGACCCATAAATTGATACAGACGGTCGTTTAATTGTGGATAACGTATCAAACCCCTCGACAAATTCTGAGAGAATTCTAAACATCCTCCACGATTCTCCGGTGCTCATTTTTTCCAGAAAATACTGCTGTTCCCGACATGCCTGCCTTTTAAAATTCGGGCTCATAAATGCTCCTTATTTATTGTGTTTATAATTATTTTCCGATCTTTTGCAACTCTTCAGGTGGGTGCAAAAAACTTGCAGGACCACCGTCCTGGAACTGTTCAGCACCCCAACCGGGTGCCCAGGCATATATTTTAAAAATAACAAAAAATCAGTACGTTGATATTTGTTACTTAGAAGAAATGCCTTGGATTCGTTTATTTAAGACTATAAAGCATAGATTCCGTGAGCTACTCCTGAAGAGTTACGATCTTGTGTAACTATTCAGTTAGCACCACGATTTTGGCATAACGTGTGGCCTGTAACTATTCAGATGTGCCCCATATTGTAGCAAGCAGGCTAACGAACTATAACAGCGAAGCGGTGTCACCGCCTATGTGAGGCGGCCTGATTGTTGCAGGTAAGCCACGACTCCGAGATGGGGTGCAGCTGAATAGTTACGATTTTTTTAAATATATTCGGGCC
>QNYF01000135.1 GCA_003978695.1 Desulfobulbus sp.
TGTATGCTGTATGCTGTGAAATGTGTTCTGCTGCAGTATTTTTCGGGGCCAGCAAGCAATATGAAAAAAGTGAAATATTTTTATAACCCTGTTCGTTGTTTATGCGTAGTTGTTCATTTAAGACTGTGAAGTACTTGTGCAGCTTGAGCAGGCTTTAAATGGACGAAGAGGGTGAGCGGAGACCCCCGTGCGGTGGTCCTGAAGAGTTATCATATTTTTTATGGATTTGATTGTCATGCGTGGTAATCTTATGAGATTCATCGTGCTCATTAAATTTATAGTACCAGGAAGCCCATGAAAACCGATGCGACTATCAGTGGTGTATATGGTGTAGACCGGAAAACAGGGATGTCGTTGCCTCTGTACGTTGGCGGGGTATCTGCCGGGTTTCCTTCGCCTGCGGAGGATTATACTGATCAGAAACTCGATCTTAATGAGTTGCTCATCAAAAATCCGGCTGCTACATTTTTTGTCCGGGTAGATGGTGATTCCATGATCGGGGCGGGGATTCAGCATAATGATATACTGGTTGTGGATCGTTCCGGGCAGGCAGTGAGCGGAGACGTGGTGATTGCGATAATTGACGGAGAGTTGACCGTGAAACGGCTTTACCGGGACAACCGTTGCGCCCGGCTGGTTGCGGAAAACCCCGCCTATCCCTCCATTGATATTGATCGGGAAAACGGCTGCGAGATCTGGGGTGTGGTTACCTCTGTGGTCCATCAGTTTTAAAGTCAACGGTTGTCAGGATTGTTTATGTATGCCCTTGTAGACTGCAATAATTTTTACGCCTCCTGCGAGCGGTTGTTCAGGCCGGGTCTCAACCTGCGCCCGGTGGTGGTGTTGTCTAATAATGACGGCTGCATTATTGCCCGCTCAAATGAGGCCAAGCAGCTCGGGCTTGTTATGGGTGACCCGTATTTCAAGAAAAAAGCATTTCTGCGCCAGCATGGCGTGGAGGTATTTTCTTCAAATTATGCGCTGTATGGCGATTTGTCCAACCGGGTGATGACAGTGCTCCAGCAGCTTGAACCTGAAGTAGAGATTTATTCCATTGATGAAGCCTTTGTCCGGCTGCCGGCACAGTCTGGCCGGTCAAGCGTTGAGCAGGGGCTGGAGATTAAAAAGAGGGTGGATCGCTGGGTCGGGATTCCGGTTTCCGTGGGGATCGGTACAACAAAAACCCTGGCCAAGCTGGCAGCGACCATTGCCAAAAAGGATGAACGGCATAATGGCGTGTTTTGCCTGGATGACAGCCCTGGTCAGGAGAATATTCTCTCGGCCATTCAGGTAAACAAGGTGTGGGGAGTGGGGAAACGTTCCACGCAGAAGCTGAACAGCCGTGGAATATACACAGCCCTTGACCTTCAACAGAGTGATAACCGCTGGATCCGAAAAATTTTAGGCTTGTCCTGCGAGCGGACGGTCATGGAGTTGCGTGGCCAACCCAGTATTCCGCTGGAAGAAACCCCGCCCTGTCGAAAGTCGGTGGTCAGTTCCAGATCGTTTCGTAAACCTGTCAGAGAGCTGGCCGCATTAAAAGAGGCGGTTTCCTCTTACATATCCATTGCTGCAAACAAGTTGCGCAAACAGGGACTGGTGGCGGCCAATCTGCATGTGTTTCTTGCAACCAGCCGTTTTCGCACAGATATTCCACGATTTTCAGGCAGCAGAATGGCTGTTCTACCGCAGCCCACGGCCTCTACATCACCGCTCATCAAAGCCGGGATGCGTGAACTGATCTTGTTGTACAGGGAAGGGTATCCCTATAATAAAGCAGGTATAATGCTCACCGGGCTGAGTAGAGCTGCCCTGCGGCAGCAAAATCTTTTTCTGCCCGCTGAAAGCAAGCGCGACAGGCAGTTGATGGCGGCAGTGGATCAAATCAATGAACGCTGGGGCAGGGACGCATTGCGTTATGCGTCTTCGGGGTTACGGCGTGAGTGGAGTATGAAACAGTCCAGGAAATCTCCAGCGTACACCACAAGCTGGGCGGAGCTACCGATTGTACGGTAGAAAACAAGTGGGATTGTGAACTGTGCGGCAGGTAAAGTTGGCAGTTGAAAACTGAAAAATAAAAAATCAGCCAATAAGTTTTTTGCAGTAGACATCAAATTGTTTTTTCAGTAGCCTTGCGGTACTTCCAAGTATTTCTTTTTCCTCAATAATTACCTGAAAATAATGGTTGGTCAGGCCAGTGAAAGAACTGGTCGGATGGAGGGTCAGCCAATTTTCTGCATCGTCATCTGCAAAGGCACGTTCAACAATTTCCACAATCAGCGGCTGGTCGTCTTCTCTGGCCCATTCGATGACTTTCATAAAAAGGGCCTCTTCACTTCTTTTTCTGTACTCGGCCCGCCTGGTCATGTACTCCGCGCCCTGCATAAAACATTGTCCTCCTTTTATAATTATAGAAGAATAATAGTAACTATTCGGGTAGTACCACAACTTTGGCATAACGTGTGGTCTGTAACTGTTCAGATGTGCCCATATTGTGGCAAGCAGGCCAACGAACTATAGCCCGCCTATGTGAGGCGGCCTGGTTGTCGCAGGTAAGCCACGACTCCGAGATGGGGTGCAGCTGAATAGTTACGAATAATATATGTATGTTGACCATTATTAAGTAATTACATCATATTTGCAAGGGATTATGTTGGTTTTTCAGGAGTTCATACATTGCAGGGCAATTTCTGCCGCCCGGATTGAACAGCCCGGGGGGCCAAGTTTTTTTGTGACTTCAGTCAGACCTCGCTTCATTTCATCACGGTAGGTATCGTCGTTTATCATGGCCCTGAGGTGATCCGCAATATTCTGTGGAGTGACCTCGTCCTGAAGCAATTCCGGAATAATTTTCCTGTTGCCGATAAGATTGACCAGGGAAAAAAAATTGATATGCCGTATCAGCAGTCTGCCGAGGCGATAGGTTTTTGGTGAGACCCTGTACGTCGTCACTGTAGGAATACCCAACAGGGCGAGCTCAAGCGTTACTGTGCCTGATGCGGATACTACAGCATCACAGGCAGCCATGAGGTTGTACCTGTCAGCAGAAAACGTATGGATAGGGATCTTATCCCGGTATTCCGCAAGGCCGTTTTCAGCAAGCAGGGATGGTGCTATTGTCGAAGCTCTTGGCAGGAGAAAGCAGAACTTGTCAGGATTATTCTTTGCGAGCAGGTATGCTGCTGCCAGAAAGTCGGGGAGGAGAGAGCGGATTTCCCTGGATCTGCTTCCGGGCAGGATGCCGATAATATGGGTATCATCCTGAACTTTGATGTCATGTTCCTTGAAAAAATCTTCCTTGTTTTGCGTGACTTTTACCGTGTCGACTAAGGGGTGTCCGACGAAATCCACTGTTACCCCCTGTTCAGCATAAAAATTTTTCTCAAAGGGGAGAATTACGCCAACCCGTTTGGTCAGTTTGCCGATCTTTTTGACTCGGCCGCTGCGCCAGGCCCAAACCTGGGGGCTGATATAATAGAAAACAGGAATACCGAGTTTTTTGGCCTTGGCCGCCAGCAGGAGATTAAAATCAGGATAGTCGATGAGAATAAGCAGAGCAGGTTTTACACTCCGCATCTGCTGGATCAGGGCCTTACGGGCAGCGAGAATATCACCCAGGTGGCTGATTACCTCTGTAAGACCGACAACAGCAAGTTTTGCAGCATCATAGAGCATGCGCACACCGGCATGCTCAAGTTCTTTACCGCCAATACCGGAAAAAACAAGATCAGGACAAATGTTCAACATGGCTTCAACAAGCCGTGCTCCATGCATATCGCCGGATGCCTCACCGGCTACAATCATAACCTGATTATTGGTGTGCGTCACAACTACTGCCCGTTTATGAAACCAAAGGTTTCTCCCTGGTCAAGGAGGTGTGCCACTTTATTTTGATTCTCATGTATCTGTTGAATAACACGTAAGGCAACATCCAGAGCACGCCTTCCTTCGGTGCCGGAAACCGTGGGGCTTTTCCGGTCGCGGACGTTGGTGATAAATTCTTTAAGCTCAAGCTCAAGCACATCCTGATCAGTAAAGCCGTGTTTGGATATATCCGGCAGGGGCAGGGCGGCATTGCTGCCCTGTTTGAGCTTGATGGCCATGACTTCTTTCTTGTTAAAATCCACCGATAAATATTTACCCGGCTGAAAAATACGCATACGCCGCATGTTATCCATGGATATCCGGCTGACGGTAATATTTGCGGTACAGCCGTTTTCAAAGACAATACGCGCGTTGGCTATATCTGTAAGCTGGGTGATTACAGGAGCGCCAACAGTGTGAATATCTTTTATCGGAGAATCAATAATGGAAAGAATGATGTCTATATCGTGGATCATCAGATCTAAAATAACATCGACATCTATGCCTCTATTCTTAAATACTGAAAGACGGTGCGCTTCAATAAAGAGCGGATTCTTAAGCAGGGGCAGCATGGCGAGCACAGCCGGGTTAAATCGTTCCAGATGTCCCACCTGAAGAATGAGCTTGTTATGCTGGGCAAGTTTCAGGAGGTCGTCAGCTTCCTGCAGGCTTGTTGTCATGGGCTTTTCGAGCATGATGTCCACCCCGCTCTCAAGGCAGCGGGAGGCAACTTCATGGTGATAGATCGTTGGGACGACAATGGATACAGCATCAACATGGTCAAGAATTTTTGTATAGTCAGTATAGGCGGAAGTTGAACATTCTTCAGCCACCGCTTCGGCCTGTTGCCTATCCACATCAACTACCCCGACAAGATCAACCTCCTCCATGGCCGCATATTTCTGAGCATGAAATCGTCCAAGGTAGCCAACGCCTATAACCGCAATTTGTATGTGTTTTTCAGATTCCATAATCTCAGATGTGTGAAATACGACTCATATCACCGGAAAAAGGCCTTGTTTGTCCGGGTTTTGCATTATCTTTGCTGCGTTACTGTGAGTATTAGATCCCAAGATACGCTTTCTGAATATCTTCATTCTTGAGCATCTCTTCGGCCTTCCCCTGCATAATTATTCTGCCGGTCTCAAGTACATAGCCTCTGTCAGCTGTTTTAAGGGCCAGGTTAGCATTTTGTTCCACCAGAAAAA
>QNYF01000002.1 GCA_003978695.1 Desulfobulbus sp.
CAGCAGGAGCAGCGGCTGATTCGGCCCGACTTTGATGACCTCTTCACCGGCTAGAGAATTGATTGTCACTGTATTCATAAACTGTCAACATCCATAGACTGTGTTGCAGACCACTCTGCTGAAATAAACATTCATGTAGGTGCAAAAAACTTTGCAGTTCCACCGTCCTGTAGCTATTCAGGAGTGCCTAAATACGTTCACTTAGGACTGTGAAGCGTACTTGTACGCAGGCAAATGGACGAAGAGGTAAACGTAGACTCCGCGAAGTGCTCCTGAAGAGTTACCTTACTTTTTCTTGTTGGCCAGGGCTGCCTGGATAAAATCACGAAACAGGGGGTGTGCCCGCATGGGCTTTGATTTAAATTCGGGATGAAACTGACACCCCAGAAACCAGGGGTGATCCTTCAGCTCAACAATCTCAACCAGAGTATCATCAGGCGATGTACCGCTCACCACAAGGCCTGCTTCTTCCAGCTGCGCCCGATACTGGTTGTTAAACTCATATCGGTGCCGGTGCCTCTCGCTGATTTCTTCCTGCCTGTAGGCATCACCTGCAAGTGTATTCTCAACCAGCTTGCAGGGATAGGCTCCCAGCCGCAAGGTTCCGCCCATATCCGAATTTTCGTCCCTGACTTCGATTTTTCCGGTTCGGAAGTCAAACCATTCCTTCATCAGGTAAATAACAGGATGCTTGGGAGCAGGCTCAAACTCCATTGAATTTGCTCCGGAAAGTCCGGCAATATTTCTTGCAAACTCAATAACAGCCAGCTGCATGCCAAGACAAATACCAAAAAACGGTATTTTATTTTCCCGGGCATAGGTTATTGCGTGAATCTTACCCTCCACTCCCCGGCTGCCAAAGCCGCCAGGCACCAGGACCCCGTCACACCCGGCCAACAGCTTTTGAGGATCTCCACCATGCTCAAGCTCTTCTGCGTTTACATATTCAAGCTCAACCTTGGCATCTCCGGCAATGCCGCCATGTACGAGCGCTTCGTGCAGGCTCTTATACGCCTCTCTCAATTCTACATATTTTCCGGTAATTCCAATGGTTACCGTACGCCTGGGATGCTTTATTTTATATACAAGATCTTCCCAGGGCTTGATGTTGGGTGCACCCGTCCAGATTCCCAGTTTTTCAAGGATACGGTCATCAGCCCCTTCCTCGTGCAGCTTCAGTGGCACCTCATAAATACTATCGACATCGATTGCCGTTATAACCGACTGCGGTTCCACGTTGCAAAACAGAGCAATCTTTTTCTTCAGTGACTGATCAAGCGGCACCTCGGTACGGCACATGAGAATATCAGGCTGAATACCTGATGCCAGCAACCCCTTCACCGAATGCTGCGTCGGCTTGGTTTTTATCTCCCCTGCCGTCTTGATGTAGGGCACCAGGGTAAGGTGTATAAACAGGGAATTTTCTCTGCCGAGATCCCCCCGTAACTGCCGTATAGCCTCAATAAAGGGCAGACCTTCAATATCTCCGACAGTACCGCCGATTTCTATGATGGCCACGTCAACACTGCCGTCAAGCTGCAGAACAGCCCTTTTAATTTCGTCAGTAATATGGGGAATCATCTGCACGGTACCGCCGAGGTACTCGCCCCGCCGTTCCTTCATGATGACTGAATAATAAATTCGGCCCGATGTATAATTATTTTTCTGGGCCATGACCGCATTTGTGTAGCGCTCATAATGGCCCATATCAAGATCTGTTTCAGCACCGTCATCGGTGACATACACCTCACCATGCTGAAACGGGTTCATGGTGCCGGGATCGACATTTATATAAGGATCAAGTTTTTGAAACGTGACGGTCATGCCACGGCTTTCAAGCAGGGCACCAATTGCTGCAGCAGCAAGCCCTTTTCCCAGAGAAGAGAGAACACCTCCGGTGATAAAAATAAATTTGGTTTTCTTGCTCGGTTGTCTGTCCATGGCACCCCATCCTTGTACGCTGGAAAAAGAAAATAGCAGCAAGGCTGCCTTTACTTACGCCTGCTCCTGATGGGAATACACCATACCTCATCAGGAGCTCTTTGACAACAAAAGGAAGTGGAGCGCTAGAGTAATTCCGTGTCTTTATGAGAGTAGGCTGGCGAGCAGCAACACAAGAACACAAGGTCTTGTTTTTCTGTGTTTTTCATGCAGTGAGCTGTGCCAGGAGAAATACAGATCGTGTCTCCGGCCTTCATTTGCAAGACCTCAGTTCCCAGGGTGATCAGCCCCGCTCCTGAAATGACATGATAGAGCTCTTCAGTTAGCCGGTGTTTGTGCAGCCTGGTGATACATCCGGGTTTAACCCTTGCCTCAGCAAGACTCTGCTGATAATTACCGTGCACTGACGGATGCATCAGTTCTCTGACTGTCGAGCCGTCACGGGTGATATAGGGAACAACACGCTCTTTTGAAGTTTTCATCTTCTGGAAAAACCCCCCTTAACGGCATTCTAGAGCACCATTTTTACCAAGACAAAACCAGCAACCAGTAACACCAGAAAAACAATGCTCAGGATATTAAAATACTTATCGATAAAGGACTGAACAGGTGCGCCAAACTTGTAGATAAGACCAGCGACCAGAAAAAACCGGGCGGAACGGGCAGCAAGCGAAACCAGCATAAAGGTGGGAAAATTAATCTTAAAGGCACCTGCTGAAATAGTGAACAGTTTATACGGCAGGGGGGTAAAGCCGGCAGCAGCAACAGCCCAGGCATCATATTTCTGATAAAGAGCCTGCACCACCTGATACTTGCCTTCAAGCCCGTACAGGTCAAGAATGTGCTGGCCCAGGGTGTCCATAAAGGCAAAGCCGAGACCATAGCCAATCGCCCCGCCAAGCACTGAGCCTGCTGCGCAGATTGCCGCATACTTAAAAGATTTTCCAGGGAGAGCAACACAAAGAGCTATCAGAAAGACATCCGGGGGAAGGGGAAAAAAGGAGGACTCTGCCACTGCAATAAAAAACAGGGCCCAGACTCCGGCCGGAGTCTTAATCCACTCCATACAGCGATTGTACAGCCGCTGCAAAAAAGACATTTTTCTCACGGCTTCCATATCAATCCTCCCAGCCATGCGCGCCGACCAGGCTGACAAAACGAACCTGCTCCAGAGTGCGGATCTGAACCTCTCCATCCTGCTTTGTCACCAGCTGCAGATCCTGAACGTTTTGTTCCCCCACGGGAATAACCAACCGGCCGGGGTCCGCAAGCTGCTCCACCAGCGGTTCTGGAATTTTCGGCCCGCCGGCAGTGACTAGAATCGCAGCAAAAGGAGCCTCGTCGGCCCAACCACTGGTGCCATCATCGATGCGGGAAGCGATATTATGATAATGAAGCCGATCAAACAGTTTTCTGGCTCTGACAAGCAGCGGGTCAAGCCGTTCAATGGTATACACCCGCTCACACATTCTGGAAAGAACTGCTGCCTGATAGCCGGAGCCGGTGCCTATTTCCAGAACCCGCTCATGGCCTTCAAGCTGAAGGGCCTGGGTCATAAGAGCAACAATAAAGGGTTGGGAGATAGTCTGGCCGCCGCCAATAGGCAACGGATGATCACCATAGGCCCTGGCCTGCATGGCATCTTCAACAAAAAGATGCCGGGGGACTGTCGACATGGCCTCAAGTGTCGCCTGCTGGTGAATACCACGGGGAACAAGTTGTTCTTCCACCATTCGCAAGCGGTGGATGTCAAAAGGTGATGCTGTACTCACTTCACCTCTTCCCAGGTAAAATCATTGAGCCAGTCCCGATCACTCTCGTTGAAGACCCGAAATTCACATCCCTTGACCATATCCCCTTCCAGCGTCACAAGTATCATCTCATAACCTTGAGGATCAGCCCAGGAGCCGACCAGCGGCAGCTTACGGAGCAGGCCGTCCTTGTCCTGATAATAGATATATTCTTCCACATCAGCTGAGACCGTTCGTCGCCCATCGGGCTCTCCCAGGAAACGAACAACATCCTGACGGGTTGATTCTCCGGGTTTTATAAGAGATGCATCCGAGGCCAGATGCCTGACCGGATGGCCGGAGCAGCCTGCCAGCAGCATAAATGAAGCGAACAGACACAGTATCAGGTGTCGCATGGTTGTCCCTCCCGGTGATAAAAATGCACGATGATCATTGATCCTGATAAATTCTGAGCCATCTTACACTGTAAACCGCAACCCTTAAACCATTATTTATCACCTGCCATCTGTTCCAGAATGCGGTAATTCCGATTCACCATCTGCTGGGGGTCAACAAGCAATCCCGCCTGAATCATGGCATTATCAAAAATCTGCGCCACAATATCACGGGCAAACTCTTCATTATTTACCCGCAGATCAGCGAGCTTTTTAATCAGCGGACTGGCCGGATTAATTTCCATATCTTTTTTGCCACCCATTGCCAGCTGTTCCTCAGGTGCTCCCTGGGCCAGCATGATCCGCTCCATGGATGACGTCATCATGCCATCCACATTGACAATCATGGCAGGACTTGCCACCAGTCGGCTGGAAGGTTTGACATCTTTGACCTTATCCGCCAGAATCTCTTTCATCCACTTACAGAGCGACTGCTGAACTTCACTGGCCAGAGCGTCTTTGTTTTCTTCTTCTTTGGAAGCATCTTCCTCAACCGCATTCTCAGGCAGAGTCAAATCAGATCTGTCTGCTGAAACAAGTTTCTTACCGTCATATTCTCCCAGATGCGAAAGGACAAAATCATCAATTGGTTCCAGGGTATACAAAATTTCTATGTTCTGTTTTGTAAACATCTCAATATAGGGACCATTTTCAATTGCGGACCGGTTGGGACCATTGATGTAATAAATCTTATCCTGTCCCTCTTTCATCCGGTCCACATACTCATCAAGAGCGATCATGGAACCTGCTTCTGAGGCAGACGACTCAAAGCGCAGCAGCTTGGCGAGTTCTGCCTGGAATTCAAAATCAGAGGTCACTCCTTCTTTCAAGAAAATGCCAAAGACTTTCCAGAACTTCTGGTATTTTTCCGCGTCTTTTTTTGCCTCTTCGCCAAGAT
>QNYF01000010.1 GCA_003978695.1 Desulfobulbus sp.
AACGGAAATCGTTCCCCTGCTGCGTCCATTCGGCAACTATGCAGGAAATACTTTTGTCGGAAAAGTACTTGTCAAGGGGATACCTGCCGCGCATATTGAGGTGGAAGTTGAGTATTACAATAGAGAAAAGAAGGTTGCTGCCGCAAGTGATTATCATATCACACAGATTATTCAAACAGATGAAAACGGCAACTTCAGTTTCACCTGTCCCCTGCCTGGCTGGTGGGGGTTTGCGGCCCTCAGCGAGGCAGATTATACTTTGACCGGTCCGGACGGAAAAGAAAAACAGGTCGAGCTTGGCGCTATTCTCTGGCTGTATATGGATAAGTATTCCTTTCAATGAATCTTGAACCGTTCAGTCAGGGCAACTCTCTGCTTCACCGTGCCGATCCGAGGGTCAAGATTATAGCAGCGCTTTTTCTCAGCCTGATAATAGCGTTGTGCCAGAATTTTACCACAGCAACAGCCGGACTGGTTATTGCCCTTGTGCTTATTGCCGGTACACGCCTTTCTCCAAAACTGCTTATCCGGCGTTTCTTACTTGTGAACAGCCTTAATATTTTACTTTTTATTATACTGCCGCTTACCTATAGCCTGACTCCACAGATGTCAATTTCAGGAGTACATATCAGCCTGACCGGGCTGCACATGGCTGCTCTTATTACCATTAAATCAAACGCCATACTTCTTCTTTTTGTCAGTCTTCTTGCCACTTCCACCGTGGCTAGTCTCGGTCACGGGCTTCAGAAGCTCAGGGTTTCGCCCCGCCTCTGCATGCTGCTGCTCTTTTCCTATCGGTACATTTTTGTTATTCGTCAGGAATACAACCGCTTATACAGGGCTGCCACCCTGCGCTGTTTCTCACCGGCCACAACTTTGCATACTTACAAAACATACGGCTTTCTGCTTGGCATGCTCCTGGTTAAAAGCTGGAACAGGGCAGCCAGGGTTCAACAGGCTATGGAGCTCAGAGGATTTACAGGCGTTTTTCAATCGCTCTATGAACTGCAGATGAATATTACTGACTACCTCCTGCTTACAGTCTTTCTGGGCTGCGGGCTGATCCTGCTTATTCTTTGATCACACAAAAATGTTTGATGGACAATAACGACATGACCACAACTCCTCTTCTCCAGTTACAGCAGGTTTCTTTTTCGTATCCCAACAGCGAACGGCCTCTACTCGACAAGGTTGATGTCTCTCTGGACCAGGGGCAGCGCATTGGCTTGATTGGTCCCAACGGAAGCGGCAAAACTTCGCTGCTCCACCTGATGATGGGTTTACATTTACCAGCCAGCGGCAGAATACTTTTCAAAGGTAATGAACTGCAGGACAACAAGGATTACAAAGAACTCCGCAGGCATATCGGACTTGTTTTTCAGGACGCTGATGACCAGCTTTTTTCACCAACAGTTATTGAGGATGTGGCCTTTGGCCCCTTGAATCTTGGAAAGTCTCCTCAGGAGGCCAGGCATATTGCCCTGACAACACTTGATAATCTGGGCCTTAGAGAGCTGGCCGACCGGGTTACACACCATCTCTCAGGAGGAGAAAAAAAACTGGTATCACTTGCGACAATACTCTCCATGCGGCCACAGGCCATGCTGTTGGACGAACCGACCAATAATCTGGACCCAAGAACACGAACCCGACTCATCGAAATACTTAATTCTCTCGATATTGCCTATATGATAGTTTCCCATGACTGGGATTTTCTTGCAGAAACATGCAAAGACCTTTACGCCATGAAAGATGGCCACGCTGTTCGCAGCTCTACGGCTTCTCTCCACATCCATAGACATGCCCATCTTTATGGCAACCAGCCCCATGAGCATGACCATGTTCATAAATCGAAGCCTGACGCGACCTCTGCTTCTCCTGACAGCTCAAACGAGGAGAAGGAATAACCAATACCACCTCTGGCCATCAATGGATATTGGTGAGATAATAACAAGTATTGTTGTACGAGCTGTCACGAACGAATTTATTGACGATGAAAATAATGACATTTTCATCGTTCAACACTGTAAATCATTCTGACCTTGGCATGCGGTTAGTAGTCGTTGTGGAACGATTCAATTCATCGATCAGCTTGTGGGCAAACTCAATAAGAGCTTTCTGGTATGTTAAACGCAGACTCTGAAGTACGTCTGATGTTAATTTTTGTGAGCTTTCCTGCTGTAAAAATGCAATATATTTTTCCAATATTTGTTCATCGACATTTTGGTAAGCATAAGCAAGTGACATTAAACTATTCTCTTTCGTTTTTGCCTGTAATTGTTCATCCTGCTCAGACAGTTTGATTTTTAAATTTTTTATACCCTGTTCTGATATAGAAGGGTTTGTTGCAATAGTTGATGACAAAACAAGAGACTGAAGAGTGTTCTTGCTGAACAAAAAAACAGTTTCAGAGACCTTGGCCACTGTATCTATCCTGTTGACAATATCTATGAGCTTTTTGTTTGCAAATAATGACGAAGCTTGCGACAACATCTCATTCACAGCACCGGGCCGGGAAGCATCTATCTCCCGCCTTGTAATTAATTTACCAGCATCAGAATTGTACCAGTTAAGCAATTCTGATGCCTCCTGTTCTGATATATCCCGTTGAATATTTTTCTTAATATCAGCAAGTATCAACGATGGATTGAAAACTGAACGGAGCAATTTTTTAGTCGTTATCACCCGGTCATTTGCTACAGGTGCACCTTTCTGCTTTAGCACACTCTCAAAACCGGCAGCGATAGCCTCTGGCGACAAAGACATTTGAGCATTCAATCCCGTGAGATTCATGAGTCGGTCGAGCGATCCCTGCGAAATTTCTTTGGCAAGGACATTTGTGGAAAGCGTTGTGATAAGAAGCAGTAGGAGAAAAAAGGAAAAAATCTTTTTCATAATCAATTCTCACTCATTTTAGGTTAACTATGTTTGAAAAGCTTATTATGGTAATCTATTTCATGGATCTGACAGCTCTGATAAAATCTTTGTTACTTGTCTGAAAAGTACCTGTTAATGCCGGGGCATCACTGTCCTCAAGAGACCCTGCTCTTATATGGTCACCATCCTTTGTCCAACAACTTCCTCTCATTTTAATTGATTTGGCAAACTGGCCTGAGCGATATACCTGTTTCATAATGCAGATTCCCCTGAAAGGTCGTTAATTATCTGTTTTTACGTAAGCACTTTTGCAAAGTAATGCTTCTCATTAATCTGCACTGTGCAGTATCTGAAAATTAAACCACAATAAAACTGTGTTCTATCCACGCTTGCGAAAACAACAAAGAACACGTCAAACATGGTCTTTTTTTTCTGCTTTATGCCTGAGGGCTGCAGTAATGAGGCCGTTTGTCCATTCGGGAACATCTGAGGCAAGGACATGGGTATAGAGTGCCAGAACATTTTTTGTTACCAGCCCGTCACGTTTTCCGGTAAATCCTGTGCCACGATCCATCGTGAGTACAAGATCGTCGGGAGAACCTTCCCAGGCATCTACAGTTGAGTAACGGAATTCATGTCCTTTGATGATTGTGCCCCGGGGGTAAAAAGGATTTGTTTTTTCCACCGTAAAAATTGAATAACCATGGGCCTGCGGTTTTTCTGCCATGCCAAAGGTTACAGGGAAAACCCCTGTAAGCGGGTATTCCCGGCCCGAGAGAATAATTGATTTTCCCAAAAAAATAAGCCCTCCGCATTCAGCATATACAGGAAGCCCCTGATCTACTTTTTCCAGAACAGAATTGCGAAATGAGACGTTGGCCGCAAGAGCGCCTGCGCTTGTCTCAGGAAATCCTCCACCAATGTAGAGACCATCCAGCCGGGAAGGAAGACTCTCTGCCCTCAGAGCGTTAATCATAACCAGCTCTGCCCCGGCGTTGCGAAGCGCATCCAGATTTTCTTCATAATAAAACTGAAAAGCAGCGTCACGAAGAATACCTATTTTCACCTGGTGTAGTCGTTTTTTTACTGGACTCGGTTTACGGTATGGACAGGAGCGCATCAAGCCAATTATTTGTTCAAGATCGAAATTTTTTTCTGCCATGTCGGCCAGTGTATCAACAACATTTTTTGTTCCGATATATTCCTGATGGGGTGTTACACCAAGATGGCGCATGGGAAAAATATCATCTTTCCTGCGTGGAATAACCCCGACGACCGGAATATTAGTGTACTTTTCAACAGCTTCGGTAATAATTTTTTCGTGGCGGGGTGTGGCTATCTGGTTGAGGATTACTCCGCCAATGTTCATTCGGCGGTCAAGTTCCCTGCAACCAAGAACCAGAGCCGCAACAGTCCTGGTAGCTTTGGTACAGTTAACAACCAGTACCACCGGTAAATCAAGAGCAATGGCAAGCTCTGCTGTTGAAAATCCACCCTCGGCATTCACGCCGTCATACACCCCCCGATTGCCCTCAACTATGGCAAAATCCGCACCATAACTATGCCTGGAAAACGAGTCGGCAATGGTCTTTGGACTCATAAGGTATGGGTCAAGATTATAGCATGGTTCCCCTGCCGCCGTGGCAAGCCAGCCAGCGTCAATATAATCCGGTCCTTTTTTGAACGGGATCACTTTTTTCCCCTGTCGGCCAAGAGCTGCAATCAGGGCCACGCTTGCTACTGACTTGCCGGAACCTCCGCTTAAACCGGCTATTACAAGAGATTGGGTTGCAGAAGCTGACACTAACTGTCTCCCATGGTATGACCTTTTTTACCAAGCCTGCCCCAGAGTTCTCTGTACATGGTTGTCATTTCCTGCTCCAGCTGAAATCTGGATTTTTCAAGTTCATCAGAAGAAAGTTTTTCTTTAACATACTGTAAATCACCATATTGCAACACCATACGGCTGAATGGAAGAGGAAGCACCGTATGATCCCAGGAATTAAAAGCCTTATAATGCTTCACAGCCCAGACTATAGGAAGTATCGGCATACCGGATTTGGCAGCCAGAAGGATTGCCCCCGGTTGCACGACCA
>QNYF01000004.1 GCA_003978695.1 Desulfobulbus sp.
CTGATAGTTGGAACCCACAGGTTGCTTTCCAAAGACATACAACCCGCCAAGCTGGGGCTGCTTATCGTTGACGAAGAACATCGTTTCGGGGTGACTCATAAAGAAAAAATTAAAAAACTCCGTGCCGAAGTTGACGTGCTGACCCTCACGGCGACCCCTATACCACGGACCCTGCAGATGTCTCTTCTTGGCATTCGTGATCTCTCAATCATCTCAACTCCGCCACGTCGCAGGCAGTCAGTGAAAACATTCCTTGCCCGGCACGATGATCTGGTGATTAAAGAGGCAATCCAGCAGGAAATGGCACGGGGCGGACAGCTCTTTTTTGTCCACAACCGGGTGAAATCCATTCACATGGTCGCAGAAAATATCGAGCGTCTTGTCCCCCATGCCCGTATTGCCATTGCACACGGCCAGATGCCCGGGCGTAATCTTGAAGATATCATGGTCAGCTTCATTAACCATGAAATAGATATCCTGGTCTGCACGACCATCATCGAATCAGGTCTTGACATCCCCAATGCCAACACCATTATCATAAACCGGGCAGACCATCTCGGGCTTGCTGATATTTACCAATTGCGCGGCCGGGTCGGCCGGTCGAGCCGTCAGTCCTATGCATACCTTTTAGTGCCATCTCTTGACAGGCTCACCCCAGACGCTGATAAACGGCTGCGGGCACTCCTGGATTGTTCAGAGCTCGGTGGAGGTTTCAAACTGGCAATGAACGATCTGCAGATACGGGGTGGCGGCAACCTGCTGGGAGTCTCCCAGTCCGGACATATCGCTGCTGTCGGCTACGATCTCTACCTTGAACTTCTGCAGTCTACGGTGGCAGACCTCAAAGCCAGGGCGGCAGGAGGCCATGATTTACTGCAGCCTGAACTCGACCCGGAAGTCAAACTGAAAGTTGCCGCCTTTTTACCTGATGACTTTGTCCGGGACACTGCAGAGCGTTACCGGCTCTACCGGCGTATCTCGACAGCTGGCAATGACAACCCGGAAATGCTGCATGACCTGCAGGATGAACTGGTAGACCGCTTTGGCCCACTCCCTTCTGAGGCAGAAACATTGTTTACCATGATCGGGTTGAAATATCCGCTCCGCAAACTTGGCATCAGCAAGCTTGAACAGGGTCCAGCCCATATCGTCTTTACTTTTGTTGAGAATTCTCCTGTCGACCCCGGTATGCTTCTTGAACTCATCAATAAAGCCAGGCCAAGAAAACGTAAAGGCCAGAGTAAGCCGACTGATGATCCCATTCGTCTGACCCCGGACCATCGGCTCCTTGTTGCGATAACCGACCAGGATAATCTTTTCGATAAGATTTATACTGTGATAGAATCGCTTACAACTGACACGTGACAGGTGCACTACTCTGTACAAGCCGCTTAAAGCGCAGATACTGAGGTGAGGTAAATACCATGCAGAAAAACAACCCGGAGGGGAAGAAGATATTCCCGGAAATCTCATGGGACAAGATAGAAACAGTCATGCTTGACATGGACGGCACCCTGCTTGATAAGCATTTTGATGACTACTTCTGGGAAATCTACGTGCCAGAGCATTACAGCTTGCTCCATAATATTTCAGTCAATGAGGCAAAAAAGCAGCTGTTGGAAAAATACCGGCGGGTTGAAAGTACTCTTGAATGGACGGATCTTGAATACTGGTCCCACGAACTTGGCCTGGATATTGCCGAGTTGAAAATGCGAATCAACCACCTGATCGGGGTCCACCCCTACGTGATTGAATTTCTGGAATTCTGCCTGAAAACCGGGAAAAAACTGTATCTTATCACCAATGCCCACTCAAAAACACTTTCCATAAAACTTGAGCAAACATCCATTGGCCCCTGGTTTGACCGGGTGGTCTGTGCTGAAGAAGTTGGCTGTGCCAAGGAAGATCATAAATTCTGGATCAGGCTGCAGGAAATCCTGAGCTATGACCCCCGAACAACATTACTGGCCGATGACACCGAAAAAGTCCTGCGCTCGGCAGCCAGCTTCAACATTGCCCATCTTATCTTTGTCGCCAGGTCCAGCAGTCGCCAACCTGTGCGCTATTCCCCGGACTTTCCCTCTATTGATTTCTTTAAAGAACTCATACCATCTAAAAAACGCTCGTAACTATTCAGCTGCACCCCATCTTGCAACAATCAGGCCGCCTCACATAGGCGGGCTATAGTTCGTTGGCCTGCTTGCTACAATATGGGGCACATCTGAATAGTTACAGGCCATACGTTATTCCAAAATCTTGATGCTAACTAAATAGCTACAAACGCTCTTAAAAAAACCGGACTGGGATTTAAGAACAGTTGACAACAAAAAAGGCCCGGGACAGAATTATCCGGGCCTTTGAGATACATTTTGTTACTGAGCTGTCAGCTGTTTCTGCGACACTGCCTGATATAATCCTTACTGAGTGAAGGATGTGAAGTAATAATTTCTCCCTTTTTACCACCAAGCTTTTGAGCTACCAGATCCATTACCTGCTTATAACTCATATCTTTTTTCAACGTTGACTGGACCAGATCAGCAACTTTTTTCTTATCGGCATCACTTGAGAAATAACTGAAAATTCTATGCTCAGCTGCCGACGCAGCTCCCTTTACAACAGTTTTGGCAGCAACTTTTGGTGTGGCCTTTGCGGCAACCTTGGGAGCTGCTTTTTTCTCCTTTCTCGCCGGAACTGCTACAGCTGCATCTGCTTTACTGGCAGCTTTCTCAGCAGCACTCAATGCCTCTGCAACCTGTTTTTTCATAGAAGCAAGTTCATTTTTGAGGGTGGAAATTTCTTTTTCAAGGGGAGCAGTATCGACTGCCGGAACAGGTTCAGGAATCTTTTGTTGTTCAAGAGCTTCAATTCGTGAGGGAAGATCGCCCAGAAGAGCCTCGCCAGAAACCTCTTTTACCTGCTTCTCTGCCTGATCAACCCTGCCTTTCAAACTCTCGGCAGTACTTTTAACCTCAGTGATTGCCTCACCAGCTCCCTTAATGTCTTCTGCAAGAGCTTCTACCTGCTCTACCGGAGCAAGAGCCTCTGCTGTTTTCTCCAATGTGTTTATTTTTGAGGAAACATTGCTGATTTTTCCCTCAACGTCTGCAAGGGTTTTTCCAAGTGCAGCCTGAGCCCGTTGTACATCAGCTGAAATCTCTTTTTTTATATCTGTGGCGAGGTTCCCGATACTTTCAGTAAAATGAGCATCTTTATCTGACTTCAGAGCACCCATAACCGGGGCAAACCAGGATGATAGAGTCTGACGAAGGCCTTCAAACATCCGCGAAGATGAGGCAGGATTAACCAGCGCTACGGCCGCCAAGAAAATACCTATCATCACCGCCAGACTGACTGTCAGAGCAATAACCATTCCAATGGCCCATTGAACAGCTTGCAAAATCGTGACAACAAGTGTCCCCATCGACCCCCAGACACTTCCTTCCGGCGAGGTGCTGGTAAAATACGCCAGCATAGAAATGATAAAAATAACAATAGCCGATTTAACGAGTGGCCCCCGCAGAGCATTTGCTTTCATGAATCATCTCCTCAAGTGTAGTATAACCGGAAATCAGACCGGCTTGTGTTACGCTGTTTAATGCGTCAGTGAAATATTGAGACAGAAGGTACCTGCCATCTTTTTTTCTGTAAAAATTCTGAACTCTTCAAATGGTGCTGAAAACCTGCAAAACCACCACTCTGTAACTGCTCAAGAACCCCAGATTCGGAGTCATGCGTACCTGTTCGTTTAAAGACTTTAGAAGCGTACTTGTGCTGGTCGAGCAGGCTTAAATGAACAAAAATGAGATGCTCATGAAGAGTTACAAAATTCTTAGTGTATTTCTGGCGGAACAGCAAGTGATAATTCCATGAAACCATCTAAAATTACCAACTTTATCAATATTTTCCTCATCGGCATGGCCGGAGTGGGAAAATCAACCGTCCTCACCCTTCTGATAAGTCTCGGGTTTGCCGTTTATTGACACCGATGATCTTTTTGCCAAAACGATTCCCTCTCTCATTAAAACGTGTTTGATCGGGTCGATATACATTCTCCAGGCAAACAGGAGACAAAGATTCTCCGTCACTCTTCAGGTGGGTACGAATCATCACAGCAAGAGTTTTCGCCCAGCCCCCCTCTTTTCTGTAACGCTCCTGTGCAGAATAATTTTTTTCCCCATTGTCACAGCATCTTCAAAAGGTCTGGAATACACCTGCGCACCTCTGGCTTTACGCTTGTGTAACCGGGGAAAATGGACATTGACAAAACTCCGCAATTTCGCATCATTACTGCACACAAGAGCACCTGGACTCCCTGTTTCCGAGTCCTTTTCTGCTGGAGAAAATTTCGATTGAGCCTGCATGGCCATTTTCTCGGAAAATCCCTGTAATAATCCCAGGTAATAGCTGTTTTTTGCAGTTCTCCGGTTACCTTTCAGATATTGCTGTCCATATACATGCCACAAAGCGGGCAACTGATGCTCCAAAAAATAATAACAATGCTCGGCAACGGGTACATTCTCGGCTCTACCGAGCAGGTTGACGCTTGTATAACTACAGCAGGACTCTGCGTCATATATTGAGGAGCAAATGACCTGAACAAAGAAAAAATCCCGAAGAATGGCACAGATCATGCGCCGATAGGCAGGCATCTGTTTCCTGCGGGTGTTTATTATCAGCCGCAGGTAGCCGCTGCCTGCATCCTGCTCTGACAGATCAAGATTGTAGCGGGTCAACATTTCTGTGGCTCTTTGCATTGCAAGGGCTGCCTCATGTTCATTATCTGAAGATGCCAGAGCCAGCAATTTACGTATTCTGCCGATAAGCCTTCTCCCCGACGCAGTCTGAAAATCCAGGGGAGGTGCGGCTACCACTGATTCCAGATCTCCTTGAGGCTCATTATAGGGAGAGGTCACCCCCAGAAGAGTGCAGGCCTGCTGAAAACTCTGGCCATGCGTGAGAGTTTTCA
>QNYF01000021.1 GCA_003978695.1 Desulfobulbus sp.
TCCCGAACCCGACAACGACCGTCTTCTGTTATGGAAATATCCACCTGTTTTCCATAACCCATAATGTACTCATCAACGGCATTATCTATTACCTCCTTAATCAGGATATAAATACCGTCATCAGGATGAGACCCATTACCAAGTCGTCCAATATACATTCCCGGCCGCTTGCGAATATGCTCAAGCGAACTCAGGGTTTTAATTTTTGATTCGTCGTACTCGTGGGCTGACACGTCAGATAAAAAGGTGTTAAATAATTAAAATAATGAACTGGTTTGACCAGTACTCTTTAAAAAACAGGGATAAACAAGCGGTTAATTCCAGGCTGTTCTCAATCGATATAACTTACCCATTGCAGGCAGACAAGTCAAAAGATATGATTCTGCGATTGCAGATTATCACGCTGCAGGTACCGGGCTGCAGGGAAGCATAACGACAGTGACTGACACCAACAAGAAGAGGAACTCGTGCTCATCGATTCTCTTCCAGATGAAAAATCGTCAAGACAACCGCACGACCACCTGTCAGGTCAATCGCCTATTATCTTAACAAGAATGCGTTTTTTACGACGGCCGTCAAATTCACCATAAAAAATCTGCTCCCAGGTACCGAAATGCAGTTTTCCTTCAGTCACCGCAACCACTACCTCACGGCCCATAACCTGACGTTTCATGTGGGCATCTGCGTTGTCTTCGTAGCCATTGTGGCGGTATTGATTAACCGGCGCATGCGGAGCAAGTTTTTCCAGCCAGGCCTCATAGTCATGATGCAGACCGGATTCATCATCATTGATAAAGACCGATGCAGTGATATGCATGGCGTTACAGAGCAGCAAGCCCTCCTGAATGCCTGAGTCGAGAAGGCATTGTTCCACATCCGGGGTGATATTGATAAATGCCCGCCTTGAAGGGACCTCAACCCACAACTCTTTAAAATAACTCTTCATATCTATTCAAATATCGATTCGTTGTTCATCTGGACATGGAGGGCACAACATCTCTCCCCCAAATGGCGTAATACAGTGTACCAAGTACGCCAAAAGCAAAGGCCGTTAAAAGATTAACAGTTGGACTTATCATCCACAAAAATGCTCCGCCAAAGGCTGCAACTGACACAAAAATATCACGCATCAGATAGTACAGACCAAAGACAGCGGCTTTACGGTCTTCAGGTGCAAGTTCCATAATAAGCGCCTTGCGGGTTGGTTCTCCAAACTCTTTAAACCCCCGAAGAATAAAGGCCGGAATGAGCAGGATATAGGATTGGCAGAATAACAGAGCAAGCGGGAAAAATGTGAAAAAAACAAATGTCACCAGAACAAAAGGTTTTTTTCCGCCTTTATCCGCAAAATACGCCACAGGAATGTAGACGAGTAATGCCGTAACCATTTCAATGGTGGTTAACAGGCCAAACTGAACCGCAGTTACAGGATTTGCAATAGTTTTCATGCACCAGATAACGACAAAGGCATACGGAATCTGCTCGCAATAACGGATAAGAATATCAGAAACCAGGAGCTGCTTGAGATCCGGACTCATCAGATGAAGCAGTTTTAATGGGTTTTTTTCTGCTCTGGATTTTTTCTGGAGAGTTTCAGCAGATTCATTCTCAACCAGTGTCTGTTGCATTACTGTCGCCACTGCAGCTAAAATGAGCGCTACGACAAAAGCTGCCCGAACTCCGTCCTTTTCCCCCCACAGTCCTATACAGACGCCACCAAGAAGTGGACCAAGAGCCATGGGGATGCGTCGAACTAACGCCAGCATTGAGACACCCATGGTCCGTTTTTCCATAGGCAAAACCTGCGTTATCAGACTCATGGTGGCAGGAAGGGAAATAGCACTCCACGATAAAAAGAATAAAGCACCGACTATTACAGCCTGCCAGACTGGGATAAAGATAACAATGCAAAATCCCAACATGGCTGCAAAGTTGAAAAACAGCAACGACCGTTTTATGCCAAACCTGTCAGAAATATAACCGCCGAGAAAAGCGTAAACCGCAGACAAAAAGTTATCCAGGCCATTGAGCAGTCCGACGGTCAGGGCACTTCCGCCAATCGCGAGTAAATAAATCGGCAGAAAACGCTCGGCCATTCTCTCTCCCATCAGAATGAGAATAACCATAAACAAGACACCCACAGTACTCCGTTTAAGTGCCAGAAAATCTGTTATATTGTGCAATAATGTCTTGTCAGATTTTGCCATATGAAAACAACAACGTGGAAATAATGAATATAAAAGGTCACTATTCAGCTGCACCTCAAGGAGTCTACGCTTACTTCTTCGTCCATTGAGGCCTGCTCGAGTGGCACAACGTGAAAAGCTACTATAAAAGAACGCCTTCAGCCCTTTTGTAAATGGTTATAAAAAAGGGCTGAAGGATACTGCTGTAAATCATATCGTTGCTCTACTGTCCGGCGACATCAAGGCGACACCAGGCGTACAACGCGTCATACATTTCAAACTGACGTTCAAGATTTTCAAAATCATCTGGAAACCGCAGGCTGAAGCCTACGGCAATGGCTTCAAGACCTGCTGCCAGAGAATCTTCTTGCAGGTTGTCTGTATCTGCGGCATTAACGATCCTTGCCAGCCTCAACAGACCTTTATCGACAAGGCCATATTCCTTAATGAGGACATCAAATGTACAGAGATCTCCTCTGTGGTGCAGGTCCGCTCCGGGTGTATCAAAGGCAATGGCTCCTTCCTGTTGAGCAATTTCCAGCACTTTACTCTTGGGAACAAAAAGAAATTCTGCTGCCGAATCTATAAACCGGGTAATCAGCCATGGGCACGCGACACGGTCAACGTGTACGTGTGACCTTGTTATCCATTTCATAAATCTCTTTCCCTCAATAAGAATTGATGATTGACCTACCTGTTATACGATCCAAAATAGGTAAGCGCACTCTTGACAGCTGTTTCGGTGTCTTCAAGCACATGACCAAACTTTCCTTTCAGGTCATCGCTTATATGATACACATATTCCTGGGCTGCTTCTTCGCCATACTTTTCAGTAAACATTTTGGCAAATTCAAGGACACGAGTAAAATCGTGTCGCTCATTTTTGTTCTCCGGATCATCAATCCATTCATGGACTTCTTTGTAATCCTTGCCTGTTCGCTCTAAACTTGCTTGCATATGTTTTTTTACCGGTGGCATAATTTCACCTCTTTACTGGAGTTTTCGGTTATGGGTTGCCCCCCTGTGGTCATCAATAGAATGCATGTGACTACGCTTGTAATCAGTCTTGAGCAGATTCGTTCAGGCTTATATACAACTCGTCAAATATTGCCAGCCCGCGCAGCAGACGAATCTGGTCATCGTCAGTCTTTCTGGTTATGCCAGAAAATACAGCCCTGATCCCAGCGGTTTCCGGCCTGCTGAATTTATCATCTTTTAAATCTATATCGTGTACAATTTGAGCCAGAACAGCAAGTGAACCGGCGTCAAGACTAAATGCTTCCACAAGTACTTCAAACGAACATTTATCTCCCTGGTGCGTAAATTCGGCAGCAAACATATCAAAACGAATTTCATTTTTTAAGGGAGGATATGTCTCTTCCGGGATGTATTTAAACTGCGCTGAACTATCAATAAATTGACGTATCAACCAGATACAACCGATCCGATCAATAAACAACCCCTGGCGAGTCACCCAGACCTTACCCTTTACATTCTTCAGAGTGCGACATGATGTAACAGCTGTATCATTATGGACAAGAAGTTTCTTACACTCCAACACAACTTTCGCAGCAGACTTCCGACCAGGAGCCTGAAAAAAATCTATGGCAACGATCTCATCAAATCTCCGCTGCAACCGTAATGACTCTTTTCGAAGTTTAGTCGGTAAAGGCAGGGATTGTTGCGACTGCAAGCGGGAAACCCTGTCAAGAACCCCCTGCCCCTCCTGACTGATTATCCTGTAATCCTCATTACGTGCATCTGTAAAAAGCGCCTCAATATGGTCGTTTGACAGGCCTTCAAGAAAAACTGATCTGGAGAGCGAAGCTGTTCCTCCTCCCCCCTCAATCTCTTTGACAATCCAGTGTAAATCTTCAAAAGACTGGACTGTATCCGGTAGAACATATACCGATTGTTTAACTGCAACTGCACCGATTTTCTGCAACCTCCGCCAGATTTTCACCCGAAAATAATCCGGCTTCGGGGGGATCTGGTGAATAAGAATCAGCCAGGTATGTGTGTCTCTGTTATTCACAATTTTTTCTCAATCACCGCACTTAAAATATTGTAACAACTGTATCATACTTTTTTCAAAGTTAAAACCAGTTATCAAAAAAAGCAATTCCAGGAGGATGGAATATTAGAAATTGGCTGGTGATTGTTCAATCATTCCATCATGTGCACACGTTCACAATCAGGGCAGATCCAGGTCGGTCCGTTTGAAATTCCCCATTTATTCTCAGCAAAACACTCCGGGCATATCTCAAACCCGCAGGTACAACTCCAACAAAAGGGTTTTTTCTCTTTACAGCAGTGACAGGTATACCCTTCTCCCTTCCTGCGTCTCCGCCGGGGCTTTCTTGGTGTTTCAGTCATTGTCCTTCATATCCTTTTACTTCGGCTTTCAGCCAGGCATAATAGGCTTCGTTACAATTGACAACCGCAACAGCGAGAATCTCAGGAACCTGGTAGGGGTGATTTTTCAGGATAAAGCGTTCAAGCTGTGGAAACAGACTGGAAATTGTTTTTATAACCAGTTTACACTCAGCTGCATGTTCAATCTTTTCCTGCCAATGATAATGGGAAGTACAGGAAATAATCTGCACGCAGGCGGCAAGTCGCTCTTCAAGAATTAAACGGGCTAGTGTATCCGCCTCCTTACGGGTTTCAACTGTGGTTGTCACTTCGATGCAATCAGATTTATCATTCATTATGGATCAGCCTCTGGACGTTTTGAGAAATTTGGAATATCTTATCATTTAT
>QNYF01000133.1 GCA_003978695.1 Desulfobulbus sp.
GTTGAGACAAAAGACTGGCTGACAGCGTCAAGCCCCTGCTCCATGGCAAAGCAGAGGCATTCATGGTCCCGCGGGGTGAAAGCTGCGGCACCAAGATCAATACCCGGCAGGTTCAATCCCTTATGGGAGCTGAGCTCCCCACCCACCTGAACAAGGCAGTGTACATCCGCAGCCTCGACACTCTCTACCTGTAACTGGATAAAACCATCGTTTAAAAACAGGGTATCACCGGGCTTGACAACAGCGGGCAAATTCTCATAGGTCATGGAGACCCGCTCCCTGCTGCCGACAATATTTTCACTGGTCAGGGTGAAATGATCACCGTTTTTCAGTTGCACAGGGCCGTTTTCAATCAGCCGCAGCCGCATTTTGGGACCGGGCAGATCAGCCATAATCGCTACCCGATTTCCGGTAAGCTCAGCCGCTCTGCGAATGGCGGCAATAGTTCTTGCGTGGGAGGAAAAATCGCCATGGGAAAAATTCAGGCGGGCGACATTCATCCCGGCATTGATCATGTCCTGAAGGATTTCGATACGTTGCGAGGCAGGACCAATAGTGGCAACGATTTTTGTTCTGCTGGCTGGCAGCTTATGAAAATTCATTATTTCTTCATGTTTTGTTTTCTCAACTGTCCTGTTTTAAAGGACGATCTGTTACGCATCCGGCTGGTTCTTTACCAGCGCACTCAGCCTGCGGCCATATTCCCCACGCAGGGAATCAAGATATTTTCCGTCTACAGGGCCTTTCCAGGTTTTCACCTTGTAATATCGTTTTGGCAAAACAATATCATCCGGGGCAAAGCCTGTTGCAAAGCGGAGCTGCCAGCGATGCTGACGTATATTTTCACCAGCAGAGGAAAGCTGATCAGCTACCTCACCATAGCCAAGAGATGTCAGGCACTCTGCCAGCACCTCCGGTGTATACACTGAACGGGCAAAAAGACAGGAAACCATGGAGGTGAGCAGACAGCGACCAGGCTCATCATTCATGAGAAAAGTCGCGGCCTTATCCACATCTTTTTCATTATGTTTCTGATCATAGGAGTAGCCGCCGGTGTCCAGATGGGAGTGACGAAAACCAAGCGACTGGGCTGCAAAAAAGAGCTCGCCCGTCGCATAACCGGCCATCTCCTGACCAAGTACACAGGCAAATTCCTCACCACCATACTCCTGTGCCGCCTTAAGCGTTCCCTGCCCCAGAAGACGGTAAAACTCATTTGCGCCCGTGCCCAGTAAATGGGCGGCTTTTCTGTATCCCTCAGCATCACCAAAAGCCAGAGCAACCAGGGTTTCTTTCTCGGAAATCAGACCTCGCTCCATGGCCTCAGTGGCCCAGGCCAGCGCCACCCCTCCCGATATGGAATCAAGAGACACTTTCTCCATGACATCCATGACATTGAGTACTTCAAAGGTATCGGTTATGCCAAGCATAGACCCGCAGGAGAAAAGCGGCTCATAGTCATAGGCAACCTGCCGGTATAGATAGCGGTTATCCTCAGAAAACTTTTCGCGTACATAACCGATATGAATACAGCCAACCGGGCAGCCTGAACAGGCGCCGTTACGCAGCAGGGCATCATCGGCAAACCGCTGCCCGTTAATGCCCTTTATGCCCTCGGGATCTGTTGACTGCTGAAGATTGCGCCAGGGGAGCGACTTGAGATCATCAAGTGACTGCATATTGGCAGGCGTCCCCAGGCTATGATACTTCTGCATCATCCTGGTACCGGTCACCTGTTCGTAAACACGGGCAAATATTTTTTTATACTCCTGTCCTTCCGGCAGGGCAAAACTGCCATCACCCTGAATAATTATTCCTTTAATATTTTTGCTGCCAAGGACTGTACCACCGCCCAGCCGGCCAAAATGACGATAGGTATCAGCATTAATACAGGCCATGGCCGAACCAATTTCACCTGACGGACCAATACGCAGGATTGAACGATGTCCAGACCCGCCTCTGCATATTCTGCGCAGGAGTTTCCCGGAAGCATAGGCATCCATGCCCTGCATAAATGAAACATCCTTAATAACAATGCTTCGGGAACCTATCTCCAAACTCGATAACGTCTTAGCCCGGCCAGTGATCACCAGTGCGTCGAGATCTGTAAATTTGAGCGCAAGGGCTGAGCGGCCGCCGGCATGACTTTCCGTGTACTGATCGTGGTACGGGCTTTTAAAGGCAGCCACAGTTTTGCTCATCAGGGGGAAAGCCCCCGTCAACGGGCCAATGGCCAGAATAAAAGGCTGTTCCTCCGTGTTCCAGGGCAGATCAACCCTGCCAAAACGATCAAACAGCAACGCCGCAAGACCGGAACCGCCAATGGCTGTTATGCGTCCATCAATTTCGTGCACTCTGCTGTGACCGGTACTCAAATTGACTTCAAGTACTCTGAAATGTGATCTGTTCATGCTATTACCTCACCGGGTCCTACAGTTTCAGGATCCCGCATCTCTAAACAGTCGTGGGGGCAATACTCCACACATTGACCACATTGAACACAGACAAAAATATCACCATCCCTGTCCTGTAAAATTCCCTCAACCGGACAGGCGGCAACGCATTCTCCACAGTGAATGCAGAGCTTTTCTTTATAAATAACACCTCCACCTTTTCGCTGCCCCATTGCCCCGGTGGGGCAGACAGCGACACAGGGGGCATCAAGACAGGCAAGGCACCGCTTGGCCGCAAAGCCGGAAGACAAGCCTCCTGTTGAATGAATCCGGATACCTGCTGTTTCCCACGACAGTCGTTTATGGACGAGTCGGGCACAGGCAAGGGCACAGGAATGGCAGCCTATACAGCGCTCCATGTGGGGAGCAGTAAGAATCTTCACAATACACCTTTTAAAAATGATTTAAATACAGCCTGTGATAGCCTGGTCAGGCATTATGCTTTAGAGTGTAAGGTAGAATACCTGACCCGTCGAAGATGATAGCACCCGGCAGGTGAAGAAACAAGAGGAAATGAGGGTTTCATTTTGCCGCATATAATGATACAATGTGGCACATAAAAATATTTTCAAGCCGTACAGCTCCGGAGTGTATTATGGGAAAAAAAGAAGTTGATTCAGGTGCATGCAATTCAGATATCCAACCGGCCAGGCTTGTTTTTGATCACATTCCTGATGTCGTTAACCAACTGGTTGAAGGATTTATATCAAAAAAATGGTCGAGCCATATTGAGCCCGTTCCCATACCTTCAAAACAGGAGGTTGTTGATCTTGTCCAGCAGGCCCAGCGCATTCTGTTTCCAGGTTTTTTTACCACCATGAACCTCAGGCCATCCAGTCTGGAGTATCACCTGGGCCAAAACCTGACCGTTTTTTATGAAAGTCTGGCTCGACAGGTCAGCTCTGCCATCCGGCACGACTGTTTCCGTCATAACCAGGCCTGTACCAAATGCGCCGAACGAAGCGACCGCATTGCCGGTGAATTTATCAGGTCACTCCCGCAGATCAGGGAGCTGCTTGAATCAGACATCAATGCGACCCTTGAAGGAGATCCGGCAGCTACCAATGCCGATGAAGTCATCTTCAGTTACCCGGGATTATTTGCCATTCTTGTCTACAGGCTGGCAAATAGACTGGTCGAACTTGATGTTCCTATTATCCCGAGAATATTAAGCGAATACGCCTACCACAGGTCAGCCATTGATATTCATCCCGGAGCAACTATTGGCGATTCTTTTTTTATTGACCATGGTGCGGGTGTTGTCATTGGTGCCACCAGCACCATAGGCAGCCGGGTACGAATTTATCAGGGGGTCACTCTTGGTGCGCTTTCTCTGCCCCGGGGCGCTGGTGAACTCCTCAAAAACACCAGACGGCACCCCACCATTGAAGACGACGTGATTATTTATGCCAACGCAACCATTCTCGGGGGCGAAACAGTGATCGGCGCACGCTCCATTGTCGGGGGTAACGTCTGGCTTACAGAGAGTATAGGACCGGACACCAAGGTTCTTTTGAAACAACCTGAACTTCTTTATATCGGCAAAAACGGCAAAGGAGGCCATAAATGACAATATACAAAGATCTCGCAGGCAGTGTCGGCAACACCCCTCTTGTCCGCTTAAACAGGATTGCGCAGGACTGTAACGCAGGAATTGCAGCAAAGCTTGAATCAGGCAACCCTCTTGGCAGCGTGAAAGACCGTATCGCTGTTTCCATGATAGATCAGGCAGAAAAAGACGGCCTCATCAACCAGGAGACGACCATTATCGAGCCCACCTCCGGCAACACCGGCATCGGACTTGCCTTTGTCTGTGCCAACCGGGGCTACAGACTGATTTTAACCATGCCTGAAACCATGAGCGTTGAACGGCGGAAACTGCTGGAATATCTTGGTGCTGAGCTGGTACTGACGCCCGGCTCAGGCGGCATGAAAGCAGCCATTGCAATGGCGGAAGAGTTACTTGCAAAAAATTCCCCGAGCTGGAGTCCGAACCAGTTTGCAAATCCTGCCAATCCAGCCATGCACAGGCGTACCACAGGTCCGGAAATCTGGCAACAGACAGAGGGAAAGGTAGATATTTTTGTGGCCGGAGTAGGTACGGGAGGTACCATCACCGGTGCAGGAGAATTTTTAAAGGAGCAGAACACAAGTATCCAGATAATTGCGGTGGAACCAAGTGCGTCACCTGTGCTTGCGGGCGGAGATCCCGGTCCTCATAAGATTCAGGGGATCGGGGCCGGATTTATCCCGGAGGTCCTTAACCTGGATATTATTGATAAAATTTTAGCAGTGAGTAACGAGGAGGCCATAGAGACCTCTCGTCTTCTGGCAGAAAAAGAGGGAATCCTCTGCGGCATTTCTTCAGGCGCTGCTGTCGCAGCAGCACTTCAACTTGCACAACTACCGGAGAATTCAGACAAACTCATTGTTACCATCCTTCCCGATACAGGTGAACGATATCTGAGCACCGAACTGATGAACTGA
>QNYF01000167.1 GCA_003978695.1 Desulfobulbus sp.
AGAGTGGCCTCTAATTGCTCCTTGTCTGTGATGTTGAGTTGAGCAGAAGAAAATCCATGGACAGTATGCTGTTGCTGAAGCACCATGGCGCAGTCCCGGCCCAGCTGGCCGCCCGCACCGGTGATGAGGATGTTCATTGGCCGGTTATTCCGTCAGGGGTTGTGTCCTGGAGTACGTTTAAGAGATAATGGCCGTATTGATTCTTCATCATCTTGGCGGCGATTTTTTCAACGCTGCCGCTGTCGATATAGCCAAGACGATAAGCAATTTCTTCCAGGCAGGCAATCTTCAAGCCCTGTCGTTCCTGTACTGCCTGAACATAACTTGAGGCCTGTTGCAGAGATTCATGGGTGCCGGTATCAAGCCAGCAGAAACCGCGGCCCAGCAATTCCACTTTGAGTTTTTTCTGTTTGAGGTAACAGCTGTTGACATCTGTTATTTCCAGCTCGCCACGTTTCGAAGGTTGTATTGATGAGGCAATGTCCACGATGGTATTGTCATAAAAATAAAGACCGGGTACGGCGTATCGGGATTTTGGGTTATGAGGTTTTTCTTCAATGCCGATTACCCGGTTGTTGTCGTCAAATTCAACCACGCCATAACGTTCGGGGTCTTTGACAAGATATCCGAAAATGATCCCACCATCGGTCAGATTGCTGCAACGCTGGACAATTTCTGCAAAACCATGGCCAAAGAAAATATTGTCGCCCAGTACCAGTGATACCGTATCGTTGCCGATAAACTCTTTGCCTATGAGAAAGGCCTGGGCCAGGCCTTCGGGCTTTGGCTGCTCGGCATAGGTGATGTTCAGCCCCAGCCGGGAGCCATCACCAAACAGATCGGAAAACCGGGGAAGATCCTGAGGCGTGGAGATGATAAGAATGTCCCGGATTCCAGCCAGCATAAGTACGGAAAGCGGGTAATAAATCATGGGCTTGTCATACACGGGTATTAACTGTTTACTGATAACCCTGGTGAGCGGATAGAGGCGGGTCCCGGAGCCGCCTGCTAAAATAATTCCTTTCATTATGGCGTTGTCCTGTTCAAGTCACGTAAGCAAAACTTGCCTGAGCGACAGAATATATGGTAATCTATAGAATATTTTCTTTTTATCGATTCACAACTGGACTACTATAGCGTATTTGGTTTTGTCAATCAAAGTTTGTTTTTTGGAAACTCTTCAGGTGGGTGCGAAAAAATTGCAGAACCACCGTCCTGCTCCTGAAGAGTTACGTTTTTTGAAAGAAAGGATTAATCATGTCGGATTCCCTGCACTGTTTCACCGCCTACGATGTCCGCGGACGAATACCTGATGAGCTGGATGTGGATATTGCCCGGCAAATAGCTGTTGCCTTTTGCCGGCAGATTTCTGCGGATACGCTTGTCGTTGGAAGAGACATGCGTCTGTCCAGCCCGGAGTTGTCCAACGCAATTATAGAGGCGCTCATTCGTATTGGCGTGAATGTCGTTGATATCGGGTTATGTGGAACTGAGGAAATGTATTTTGCGGTTTTTGAAGGCATTGATGATGGCGTAGGCGGGGGCATAATGATAACCGCCAGCCATAATCCAGCTGACTATAACGGAATGAAATTTGTCCGCAAGGGTGCACGTCCTCTGTCCAGGGATTCCGGGCTTCTTGAGGTTGCCCGAAACGCTGCGTCTCAAACCTGGTTTCAGCAGGTTATGCGTGAGGAGCATTCATCTGGAGACCACTTGCAGGTGACGGAGAAGTCCAGGTATATCAAACATCTGCTTGACTCAATCGATACCCGTATTTTGAAACCGCTTAAACTCGTGGTTAATGCTGGTAATGGCTGCGCCGGCCCGGTTCTGGATTTGTTGGAGGATTCATTGCCGTTTTCGTTTGTTAAAATACAGCATGATCCTGATGGTACTTTCCCAAATGGTGTGCCAAATCCGTTATTGCCTGAAAAAAGAGCTGTTACAGCAGAGGCTGTCCGGACGCATGGGGCAGACCTTGGTATTGCCTGGGATGGTGATTTCGACCGCTGTTTTTTTTATGATGAAACAGGCCGGTTTATTGAGGGCTACTATATAGTCGGGCTGCTGGGAACAGCCTTGCTCCGCCTTCATCCAGGGGCGACCATCCTGCATGACCCGCGACTTATCTGGAATACACAGCAAATGGTAAGTGCAGCAGGTGGCCGGCCGGTGATGACCAAAACCGGGCATGCCTTTATTAAAGAGGCAATGCGTCGGGAAAATGCGGTTTATGGCGGCGAGATGTCAGCTCATCATTATTTTCGTGATTTTGGTTTTTGTGATTCCGGTATGCTGCCGTGGCTTCTGGTCTGCCAGTTAATCTGTGAACAGGGATTGAAACTCTCAGAAATGGTGGATGAGATGATGGCCTCATTTCCTGTGAGTGGAGAAATTAATTCGACCGTCGCTGACCCGGATCAGGTCATCAGGAGAGTAGAAGAACAGTTTGCAGATGGCGACAAAGACTTTACCGATGGACTCTCTATTGCCTTTAAAGAGTACAGGTTCAACCTGCGAAAATCAAATACCGAACCTGTACTTCGCCTGAACGTGGAGACCAGGGGCGATAAACAGTTGCTGGAGGATAAAACAGCAGAACTACTGGCATTGATCAAAACTTGAGTCAACGGGTTGAACACGATGATTCTATTGATTAAGGTCATCTATTTTTCGAAGTTAACATTTATCAGGAGACTGTCATGGCTATACAGCCTGTAATACTTGCCGGAGGCACCGGTTCACGCCTCTGGCCGCTGTCCAGAGAGTTATATCCCAAACAGTTGCTCAGTCTGACCGGCAGGAATTCTCTGCTGCAGATAACCCTTATGCGCATAAGCCAATTGCCCGGAGTTATGTCGCCAATCATTGTTGTTGGCGAAGAGCATCGCTTTTTGACAAAGACCCAGATGGAAGAGCTTGGCCTGTTTCCCGAGTATCATCTGCTTCTTGAACCCCTTGGAAGAGACACGGCTCCTGCAATATGCGGGGCAGCACAGTTTGCTGCCAGGCGTTGTCCGGAGGCAACGGTTTTGCTCATGCTGCCTGCGGATCATCTTATTGCCAGACCCGATGAATTCGTTGAGGCTGTTGCCAGGGCAGAAGTTCGTGCGGAACAGGGGAGTCTTGTTACCTTTGGTATTGTTCCTGATGCTCCGGAAACCGGCTATGGATATATTAAGCGGGGCGCAGAGGGGGTTGTTGAGGAATTTGTTGAGAAACCGAACCTGGAAACTGCAGAAAAATATCTGGCAGGTGGAGATTATGTCTGGAACAGCGGGATGTTTGCCTTTCCGCTCAAAACACTGCTTGAGGAGTTAACGACTCATGTGCCGGATATTGTCCAATGTATGGACAGAGCAGTCAGTGACGGGAGACAGGATGGTGTCTTTTATCGTTTTGAAAAAGGCGCTATGGAGCAATGCCCCGCTCTGTCCATAGATTACGCTCTTATGGAAAAGACAGATCGCGCTGTTGTCGTTGATGGTGATTTTGGCTGGAGTGATATTGGTTCCTGGCAGGCATTATGGGAAGTGGCTGAAAAAGACGCAGAGGGGAATGTTACCAGTGGTGATGTGTTGCTTGAAGATACGCAGAACTGTCTGATACGTTCCGAGGATACACTGGTTGCGACCATCGGCCTGCGTGATACCCTGGTTGTGGAAACTGCAGACGCCGTCCTGGTGGCCCCGCTTTCCAGATCGCAGGATGTCAAAAAAATAGTCAGCAGACTGAAAAAAGAAGGGCGGGCAGAGTTTCATACCCACACCACCGTATATCGTCCCTGGGGAAGCTATACAACCCTTGAGATACATGACAGGTTCCAGATTAAACGGATAACGGTGAATCCCGGCGCCAGGTTGTCTTCACAGATGCATCATCACCGGCATGAGCACTGGGTGGTTGTGAGGGGAACCGCCAAGGTTCTTAATGGTGAAAATACTTTTTTGCTGCGGGAGGACGAATCAACCTATATTCCGCTTGGGACAACGCACCGGCTGGAAAATCCTGGAGTTATCCCGCTTGAGTTAATAGAAGTTCAGATAGGAAGTTATCTGGGGGAAAATGATATTGTTCGGTTTGAGGATGAATACGGCAGAGAAGTTTAACTCCTCTGCACTGGTAACTTAACCCGTAAAATTCTCAAGGCTTTTAGATGCTTGAGGTCTCAGTAAAGCTCTTGTGAAACTCTTTAATATAGCGGTTCAGGATCACCCGGTCGTCGTCAGCAACGTGGAAGAATTCTATACCATTCTGGTTACGGCCGGCGTCATAGGTGCAGTACACGATTTTTCCCATTACATCGATCAGCTCATCCTGTAGTCCCAGCGTTATCATCACCTGTTGGCCGGGGGGGAGCGGGATATGGGTTTCCATAAGGATGCCGCCTTTACTTACATTCAGCGTCCGTCCCATTGAGTATTCGCCCTGCCTTCCCTGTTCGTCAATAATCAAATAGTCAAGAAGATTTAAAGACTCTGGTCTGATAAAATTTCTGCGCTCAATGCCCATCAGTTCCCCTGTGTGCCAGCCGGTATTATTTGCAGCCCATGTACAGCCGCTAATTGTAAGGAAATAATTTACTTTAAAAAAATTTTACAGCCTTTTGGGAGTGATGTCAAACCTGAGGAGTGAGTTTTAGAGTTTAATTTTTTATAACTGTCAAGGGCACCTCATTTTTGTCCATTTAAGCCTGCTCGAAGAGCACAGGTACGCGTCACAGTCTTAACTGAACAGGTAGGCGTAGACTCCGAACCTGAGGCAATCTTGAACAGCTGCAGGCCTATGGTTTTGTAAGTTTTTTGCACCACCCGAAGAGTCACGAATTTTTTTTATATGTGACTCGGGAAGTACGGGAAGAAGAAAGTAGACAAAAATGTAAGAATTTCAAAATTTGTTAC
>QNYF01000008.1 GCA_003978695.1 Desulfobulbus sp.
CAATACCCCAGAGCCTTCCCTGTTCATCCAGCACTGGAAAACCCAGAAAATGTGTTTCCTGAAACTTTTGGTACAACTCTGCAAGAGATTGATTTTTTCCTATGGTGACCGGCTCTTCATTCATGACCTCGCCGACTTGAACACCCTGCATAATATCCATGTCACGACCTTCAGAAAAGCGAATTCCCCGTCGTGAGAGTTTTATCGAGTAAATTGATTCTGGAAACAGGGCCTGAGCGAGAAAAGATGCTGTTACAGCGGCAACCATGAGCGGCAGAATAAGAGAATAATCATTGCTCATCTCAAAGACGATGAGCATGGCGGTAAGGGGTGCCCGGGCACAGGCCGCAAAAACAGCAGCCATGCCAACCAGTGCATAAGAGCCTGGTGGACCTGCAACAGCAGGCTGCCAGGATGAGAACAATGAGCCCATCGCCCCGCCAAGCATTGCACCGGTGAAAAGCGACGGGGCAAAAACCCCGCCTGAATTGCCGGACCCCAAAGTAAATGATGTTGCCAGAGGTTTAAGGATGACCAGTAACGCCAGCAACCAGAAGTTGACAGATCCCTGCAGTGCCTGTTCGATAAAAGTAAAACCGGAACCATAAACGTGAGGAATATTCTCAATAAGCGGCATACCCAGCTGAAACTCTGTCAGGCTGGAAAAGCCAATGCCGGGAAGCTGCAGATAGAAAAAACCCAGCAGGCCGAGCATTAAAGCGCCTACTGCAGGTTTTAAAGCAAGGGGAAACTTCCAGTCGTCAAAAATATCTTCAAACCAGGCCAGAAGCCGGATAAAAAACACGCCGACAAAAGCCGATGCCAGGCCAAGCAGAAGATAAAAGAGGAGCGTAAGCGGTGAATGCATGGTGTATGTCGGGACCGTAAAGGCCGGGCGGTCACCAAGGAACATCTGACTTATAATTGACGCTGAAACAGCAGAAATAACTACATTTCCGAACATCTTCACCTGCAGTCCGCTCAAGAGGACTTCGACTGCAAAGGCGACCCCTGCAATGGGCGCGTTAAAAGTTGCCGCAATACCGGCAGCCGCGCCACAGGCAACAAGATTTTTAATACGGTCATCCGAAAGCCGCAGCATCTGCCCAAGACCTGAGCCAAGGGCGGAACCGACCTGGACGATGGGACCTTCCCGACCGGCAGAACCACCAGTGCCGATACACAGGGCCGAAGCAAAAATTTTAACAATCGCGACCCGGGCACGTATCCGCCCCCCCCTGAGCACCAAAGCCTGCATTACCTCAGGAACACCATGCCCTTTAGCCTCCCGGGCAAACCATGCAATCAGAGGCCCGACAAGCAAGGCTCCACCGACAGGAACAATGACATAGCTCCAGAGACCAAGATGAGGAAAAAGAAAACGGACTGTACTGTAGGAACGATTTTGAATAAGTGCGATAAGACGAATAAAAAAAACAGCGGCAAAACCGGTTGAAGCACCTATGAGCGTGGAAAGGATAAGAAGCAATAATCCTTCGGGCGGGGAGAGTCTATCCAGTATTGCCCCGTATCGTTTTTTTTTCACGCTCATCACCTGCCGTCATGTTGCTTTTTGGGATAATCAAAAAACAAGAACTCTGCTCCGGGAGGTACCTGAGACACCTTTTCCCAGGAGTCTAAATTGAGTTGAAAACCTACGATACCGCAGGTTGGAACATTGTAAATATTCACTGGCGCTAATAGATTTACAAGATCGGTGAGTTCATTGTTATGTCCGACCAGTAGAAGACGTTGATAACGATTTGATGTTCTACTTATCACATCAAGCAGGCCGTTAATGGTTGTATCATAAATTGCTTTTTTTATTTTGATGACATCACTGCACATCTGCATCCCCCGGCACAGTCCGGATGCAGTTTTTCTGGCTCTTTTGGCCGGGCTGCAAATAATCAGATCGGGAATCATCCCGCTTTGCCCCAGCCTCTCACCCATAATCGGAGCATCCCGTTTTCCTCTCTTATTCAAGGGACGATCAATGTCAGCCAGTTTTGGATCCTTCCAGCTTGACTTTGCGTGACGGCAGATAAGAAGTTGTTTCATAAGTTTCAGAGTAAAGGTTCAGCTAAACTCCATCTGAACCTTTACAGGCCACAGGTTATGATCTGTAATCAGCATTAATTTTAACATAGTCATAAGATAAATCGCAGGTAAACACTTCTGCTGTTTCCATGCCGTCATGTAAATCGACCGTCACGGTAAACTCGTCAAGTTTAAGTACCTCAGAAGCACTCGACTCTACCTCAGCACCCTGGCCAAGACCATTCTTGACCATGACAACATCATTAAAAGCAATCGATACTTTCTCAGGATCAAACTGGCAGTCTGAACGTCCCAGGGCGGCAATTATTCTTCCCCAGTTGGCATCCTCACCAAAGAATGCGGTTTTGACAAGTGCGGAGTTGGCGATGGTCCTTGCAGCATTCATTGCTCCCTCTTTTTTACGTGCTCCGACCACCCGAATGGTAACGACTTTTGTAGCGCCTTCGCCGTCTGCGACTATCTGCAGAGCAAGATCTTTAAACACATCGTGAAGAGCCGCTGAAAATGCTGTTTTAGTACCTGGATTTTCCTCATCAATCCAGTCGTTGCCGGCAGCCCCGTTTGCCATAACCAGAACCGTATCATTTGTGGAAGTATCTCCATCAACGGTTATCCGGTTAAACGTTTCATTTACACCAGATGTTATCGCTTCTTTCAGAGCCGGAAAAGCTATCTGCGCATCAGTAACCACAAAACAGAGCATGGTTGCCATGTCTGGCATAATCATACCAGACCCTTTAGCAACGCCCAGCAGGTTGACCTCTGTCCCGGCTATGGACACTGTAGCTGTCGACATCTTTGCAACCGTATCTGTCGTCATTATGGCCTGAGACAGGTCACTAAACCCTTCAGGAGAAAGCCTCTTCACAAGCTCAGGCATAGCTCGGGTAAACGGAGCAGCATCCATGGTTTCACCGATAACACCTGTTGAAGCAACCTGCACCAGATTTTCTTCAATAGCGAGCTGACGGGCAGCCATGGCTCCGGTTTTTCTGGCAATTTCCAGCCCCTGTTCACCGGTACAGGCATTGGCATTACCGCTGTTTACAAGTATTGCCTGGGCTTTTCCCTGTTGCAGACGTTCTATATCAAGGGTCACAGGAGCAGCCTTCACCTTACTCGAGGTAAACGCTCCTGCAGTAACTGCTGGAACTTCTGAATAAATCAAGCCAAGATCAAGCCTATCTGCATACCGTATCCCTGCCTGTACGGCTGACGCTGAGAATCCTTTTATCTTCATTACTCTCTCATTTTTATAGAATTTTCCGAAATTTAAGCTCAATTTTTTTTAGTATACAGTAAAGTGAATCAGTTGTGTAGAGTTGATATTTAAGGCGCAATTCATTGTTTGTTAAGTCATTTTATGCAATGTTACATCTTCGGCGTTTTCTGAGACGGAAGTCATAAGACGGGATCAAACAGGTATGGAACATGTGAACTGGATTGTAACCTCGCTGATTTTCTTTGCGGATCTCACCCTGCGTATAGGTCTGTCGATCCGGGTCATCATGCGAAAACGAGCGGCAAGCGTTTCCCTGGCATGGCTGGTCGTCATTTTAATGCTCCCTCTGGCTGGAGCGATTATCTACCTGATGTTCGGAGAAAACAGACTAGGAGAGAATAGAGCTAAAAGAGCAGCAGCCAATTTGCAGTTTCTCACGCAATGGTCGACAAAACTCAAAAATCCACAGAATGTCGACTGGGAAAAAATCAACCCGGAATGCGTGCCTGTCAGTCGACAGATTTCTGCCTATTTCAACATCCCCGCTCTGCAGGGAAATAATCTCCAATTACTTGCCCACTCGGATCTTTTTTTTGCAGAACTCCTCAAGGATATTTCTCACGCCACTTCATTTTGTTATTTACAGTTTTATATCCTGGAAAGCGGAGGGGCAACAGATGATGTAATTACCTCAATTATTGATGCAGCAAGGCGTGGTGTCACCTGCCGGATAATGCTTGATTCCATTGGCAGTCGTCAATTTCTCAAGAGTAAAACACCGGCAAAGCTAAGGGCTGCCGGAGTAGAAGTGATAGAAGTTCTACCAGCCGGACTGTTTCGTTACCTGTTTGTAAGAGTCGACTTACGAAATCACCGAAAAATTGTCCTCATTGATTCAAAAATTGCCTACACTGGAAGCCAGAATCTTGTTGATCCACATTTTTTCAAACAAAACAGCGGAGTCGGCCAGTGGAAAGATTCCATGGTTCGGATACAGGGCCCTATAATTGAAGTAATGCTGGCGGCTTTTCTCTACGACTGGACCCTGGAAACCGGTGCTTCCATTGATACACTATTGGAAAAAGATCTTTTTGTAACTCCGAAGACAACGGGTGATGCTGTAGTCCAGATTGTTCCCTCCGGTCCGGGATTTCGTGATGACGCCATCCATGACTTGTTACTGACAACAATCTATGCAGCCCGTGAAGAACTGATCTTAACAACACCATATTTTGTCCCTGATAATGCTATATTATCAGCCCTGAAATCAGCTGCAGGCCGTGGTGTTGCTGTAACTATTGTTGTTCCGGAAAAAAATGACTCAAAGCTTGTTCATTATGCAAGTCAATCCATGTTTGATGAACTCGTTGAGGCCGGTGTGCGGATCATGTTCTTCTCCAAGGGTCTCCTGCATTCAAAAACTATTACTGTTGACAATGACTTCTGTCTCTTTGGCTCAGTAAACCTTGACATGCGCTCCTTCTGGCTCAACTTTGAAATGACCCTTTTTATTTATAATAAGAGTTTTACCGGCAAACTTCGCAAACTACAGACAGAGTATATTTCCGACTCAACACCTATGGATTACACGGTTTACCGCAACAGATCATTTGGTCAGCGT
>QNYF01000147.1 GCA_003978695.1 Desulfobulbus sp.
TTCCCGCCCTGCAGCTCTCCCTGTTCCAGGATAATCCGGCACTTACCACATACTCCGGCACCGCCGCAGGACGCATTAATATGGAGGCCTGCTTTTCTTGCCGCCTTGATAAGACTGGTTTCGGGAGTAACCTGGACTGACCGCTCAGCAGGCAGAAAAGTCACAGTACATATCGGTTGAGGATCAGCCATTCACACCTCCTCTATCGCTGTAAAAATATCGTAACTGTTCAGGACGGTGGTTCTGCAGGTTTTTCGGACCCACCTGAAGAGTTGCTTGAAAAAAAACATCAGCCAAGTTCCATCACATCCATTTTTTTCAGTTGGGCAAGGGTAAAAACCGGCCCGTCAACACAGACCAGTTTGCCGTCAAGATGACAATGGCCGCAAATCCCCATACCGCATTTCATGTGTCGTTCCAGGGTGGTAATGATATTTTTGTCACCGCAGCCTCTTGATACAAGTTTTGCGATGACAAAGCGTATCATAATCGGTGGCCCGCAGATAAGCGCTGTGGTATTTTCTGTGACAGTGCAGTTATCCAGAAGTTCTGTGACCAGACCAACTGCTCCCTGCCACTCGTCCCCGGCCCTGTCAACAGTCAGACGACAGTCAACTCCCCTGGCCTGCCAGGAAGAAAGAGTCTCTTGAAAAGCTATGTCCCGGGGTGTTCTACTCCCGTAAAGCAGCGTCATCCCGCTCACAGGATCATCGCCAAGTTCCTGATGATAAAGACAGTAATCAATAACGCCCTTGAGCGGAGCCAGGCCAATTCCTCCGGCCACAACAAGAAGATCACGACCCGCAAAATGTTCCACGGGAAACGCACGGCCAAAAGGGCCTCGAATACCTACCTGGTCTCCGGTCGCCATTGTGTGAACCGCCTCGGTCAATGATCCTGCACGTCGAATGGAGAGATCAAAGAGCGGAAGAGCTGTGGGAGAAGATGATAGAGAAATGGCCGCCTCGCCAAGATGCGGGACAGAGAGCATGACAAACTGACCTGGCAGAAAGGTAAATGGCCGGGTCTTATCGATCAGCTCCAGACGGAAAGTACGAATATATGCGTTCTGTTGGATAATTTCCCGGATAACGGCAGGTCTTGGCAGAAAACTTGCTTTCATACGCTCTCCGATGCTGTGAGCAAATCGATAAAGGTGGTTATATCGACCCCGCCAAAACAGATATCTACACAGCGGCCACAACCGGTACACGAGGGCTTGGAGTGGAGCGCAAAATCATGCTTTAATTTATGAAGAAAACGCCTGGAAAGTGCCTGACGTCGACGATCAACCGGATTATGCCCTCCGGCCATTCTTGTAAATCCACTGCTGGTACAGGCATCCCAACTACGTATCCGCAATCCATTCGTCTTTGAAAGCTCCATGTCATCAACCGAAAAACAGGTGCAGGTAGGACAAACATACGCACAGCCGCCGCAGTCGTAACAACGACTTGAAAGTTTTTCCAAAAGCGATTCAGGAACCGGATTCTCCTGCAAAATCCGGCAGGCATGGTCTACCTGCACATTGCGGGTAAATCGGCCGCGCGCCTCAAGAAAAAGCTGATAGCGGCGCTGTTCATCATCCTCCGTGACCGGTCGGAAAAAATATCCCCATTTTTCCAGCACATCAACACCCTTTCTCCGTCCGGCAGAAACAAAATAACTCTCGCCCAGATCAATACATTGCAGGCCAAAGCCAAACTCCAGGTAGGGACCGCTGCCGGTTGATTCACAAAAACAGTTGTCCAGGGGATCGTTGCAGCCAAGCGTAATTATCAGGGAGTTGTTACGGCGATCGAAATAGGTCGCATCCCGGGAAGGTTTTGAAAAGATAAGATCCATATACAGGACGGCGGTAAGATCACAGGAACGAACGCCAAAATAAATAGTAGGCCTGGCCGCATCGGGGGGACTGAAAGTGTACTCTCCGTCCTGCACCCTGTATTTTGCAAGAATTTCCTGCTGGGGCAGGAGAAAAGGTTTGAGTGAGGTTTGCGGCTTATTCTTCAGATCAAAAACAGCGTTGTCCACATCCACTATCTCCGTAAACAGGGTGTCGCCACAACTCTTTCTTACAGGGGCGATCAATCGGGCATCCTTGGCCAGTTTACGGAGCAGCGGAATGAGATTATCCTTGGGAAGAACTCGTTCAGGGTAATCAAGCATGGGCGGCCTTCCTTACATTCACTGAGCAGACCTTGAACTCAGGACATTTTGAGCGTGGATCAAGGGCATCTACAGTAAGCTTATTGACAGGCACCTCCCAGAAATGAAAAGAGGTAAACACGGTTCCCGGTTTGACCCTGTCTGTCACCTCCAGCCTGACAAGAACAGTACCGCGTCGGGATGAGACCTCTACCATTTCGCCGGAATGGAGTTCTAAATCCTTACAGTCTTTCCGGCTGATTTCGAGAAGCGCTTCCGGACATTCGCGAACCAGCCGCCGTGAATTTCTGGTCATGGTGGCTGTGTGATAATGATGATACGAACCACGGCCTGTTACCAGGGTAAACGGATACTTTTCTTCCGGTTGTTCACTGGGTTCCTGATGGGCGACCACTGTAAAACGCCCCTTTCCCCTGGCAAAATAATATTTATGGAGAAAGACCGTGCCCGGATGGTCCCGATTCCAGCAGGGCCACTGCAGACCCCAGTTTTCTGCAAGCCTGTCATAATACATACCACCGTAAATTGGTGTTAAGAGACAGATTTCTTCCATGATTTCTGCGTCTGAATCAAAATCCATGCCCGGACAGCCCAGTCGTCTGCCCAGCTCCATAATGATTTCGCTGTCAGGGCGGCAGTTACCTATGGGCGGGATAGCACGGTGGCAAAGCTGAACCCTGCGTTCGGAATTGGTGATGGTTCCTCCCTTTTCCGCAAAGGAGGCAGCCGGGAACACGACATCAGCAAGACGAGCAGTTTCGGTGAGAAAAATATCTGAGACCGCAAGAAAATCCAGCTGCTTCAACGTTGCCTCCACCCGGTTGAGATGGGGATCGCTGATTACCGGATTCTCTCCCATGATAAACATGGCCCTGATGTCACCATCCGGGCCAGAGTGAGTCATTTCGGTAAGGCTTTTGCCCGGTACCGGCGGAACATCAGCTCCCCACACCTGCTCAAATCTTTTGCGGACATCAGTATCTGTCAAATCCTGATACCCCGGCAAAACCGCAGGCAGAGCGGCCATGTCGCAGGCCCCCTGGACGTTATTCTGGCCGCGCAGCGGATCGACTCCTCCATGTTCCTTTTCCACGTTTCCCGTGAGCATGGCAAGGTTGGCAATGGCCTGCACGTTATCCGTTCCGCAGGTATGCTGGGTAATGCCAAGACAGTAACAGATAACCGACTTGCAGCTGCGGGCATAAATACAGGCCGCTTCGTGAATATCCCGCAACGAAACACCGGTGATCCTGGCGAGTTCATCGAGGTCAAGCCGGAAGAGATAATCACGCAACTCTATAAAATCTTCCGTGCGCATGGAAATAAAAAGCTGGTCAGCAAGGTCCTCGTCAAGAATAACCCGCATCATGGCGTTGATGAGGGCAATATCTGTGCCCGGGCGAAGGGCGAGATGGATATCAGCCTGACGGGCAAGATCGGTTTTACGGGGATCAATTACCAGGAGCTTTGCCCCATGATCAACAGCATTCAAAATATTCCGGCCGATCTGGGGATGGGTTTCTGTCGTGTTTGAGCCGGTCACCAGCAGCACATCAGCGCCTTCAAGCTCACCAATGGAGTTGGTCATGGCACCTGAACCAAAACTTGTGGCAAGACCTACCACGGTAGAAGAGTGTCAGAGACGGGCACAATGATCTATATTATTTGTACCAAGTCCAGCACGGGTGAGCTTCTGGAGCAGATAGTTTTCTTCATTGGTGCACTTGGCTGAAGACAGAACTCCGACAGCATCTGCACCATGCCGGTCCCGGGCCTTACGCAGGGATTGCGCTGTCACCTCCAACGCTTCATCCCAGCTCACCGGGCATAATGTATCATTTCTGCGAAGCAGAGGCTTTGTCAGCCGATTTTTAGAATGGATAAACTCGTGCAGATGCCAGCCTTTGGAACAGAGATTACCCCGTGAAATAGGATGATTTCCACTGGGAGTGGAACCCACGATTCTGCCCTGTTCAACCTTGAGATACACTCCGCAACCACAACCGCAGTAGTTACAGATGGTCATCACGTCGCGCATGGAATCATTTCCTGTAAGTGCTTATCGCACCAGCAATAGGTACTGGCATGGGAGCAGTCTTTATGATACCGTGTATACTTTATTTGAAAATCTCCTTGCAGAACATGTCTTTGCATGCCGCAGCGAGAGATTTGCATAACAGCGCAGCGGGTATCATTGCTGTGGCTGGCTTATATGCCCAGCTCTTAAGATAAGTATAACCGAGCCTTACAATGAGTGATAGAAAAATTATTGACTTTCATACCCACGCCTTTCCTGACGCTGTAGCAGCACGGGCTATCCCCTCACTTGAAGCCGCCGGAAATGTTAAGGCCTTTACGGACGGAACCTGCACAGGACTGCTTGCCTCAATGGACAGAGCCGATATTGATACAAGTGTAATTTGCTCTATTGCCACCAGGGTGGAGCAGTTTCAACCCATCCTCGACTGGTCAAAACAGCAAAAAAGCAGACGAATCATCCCTCTTCCCTCAGTTCACCCCGACGACCCGCAGCTGGTCAGCCATATTGCGGCTATAAAAAATCATGGCTTTACCGGCATCAAACTGCATCCCTATTATCAGGATTTCTTTCTTGCAGAAGAGAAGATGGACCCCATATATAAAGCTGTCTGCGACAATGATCTTCTGCTGGTGTCACACACGGGCTTT
>QNYF01000006.1 GCA_003978695.1 Desulfobulbus sp.
CAGCTCATCAGGGAGCAGCCAGGGGGCAGTAGACGCATTCAGCAGGGTGTCCATACTCTCCGTTGCCTGCTGGATATATTTTGCTGAGTACTTCTTCTGTGCACCTGAAATGATTTTCTTTTCACGGGCCTGCTGCAGGAGCAGGGTAATCTCCCCCCCTGAAGAGCGCCAGAGAGCTTGCAGCCGGGAAAACAGCTGGTTAAGATCTTTCTCTCTCTGTTTGATCTCCCCGGGTGCAACTGTCGGCAGACAGACAACTTCTGAGCGGTCAAAATGGCCGCCAAGGTTGTTTAAAAGATCCGCAGGTGTTTTCCAGAATGTTGTTGCCCATGCTGTTTCATCTTCCGGCGCCCGATAAAAACGGAGCCGCCAGAAGTCTTCCATGATTCTGCGGCGTAAAAGGTACTCGCTCTCCAGAAACTCCATGGAAAAGAGGGCTCCTGACTCAAACGCGTGCTCCTGCAGCATGCGCTGACAGAAGGAGTGAATAGTAAAGATAGCAGCCTCATCCATGCGGGTCAGGGCATCAGTCAGCAGAATGAGAGCCTCGTCCCTGTTCTGTATGGAGTCTTTTATTGCAGAGAGAAGGTCATCCTGAACCTCTCTGCCTTCAAGGATGTCCTTGGCCTGTCGAAGTCGTTGGCGCAGACGTCCTCGCAGTTCTTCGGTGGCAGCCTGGGTAAAGGTAACCACCAGAATCTGGTCGACGCTGAGCGCTTTTTCAAGAACCAGGCGTAAAAAGAGATGAGCAAGGGTATAGGTTTTGCCCGTGCCTGCGCTGGCCTCTATCAGGATTCGTCCTGAAAGCCTCACTGTTTGCGGGTCAAGCGGTTTCAAGGCAGTCCTCCAATGTCTGGACAACCGGTAGAAAAAGCGTGGCCAGCTCGGCAAAATTGTTATCCAGCGGTTCATGTCCGCGCAGGCCGATGGTGTAGGCCTGTTCTTCCCCTTCACCCCTCCTGTTATAGCTGGGGTACCAGCTGCCGGCCGCTTTTTTCATCCTCTTCTCTTCGTTTTTTTCCTCTGCCCAGCAGTAACTTGTCTGCGGATAGAAATGGAGTGGTTCCTGTTGTCCCTGCAGAAAATACCGGAGCAGGGGAGCCAGCTCTTTTTCAGGGCGATCAACCGGCCGCAGAAAAACGCATTTATCCGTAGCCGCGTGGTGGGAGTGTAACGAGACACCGTCGGGTTGAACCAGGTTAAGCAGCAGATGGTTGATCCAGAGCCGCATCAGATCTTTTCCTTTGCATTGTCCGGGTCGGAAGCTGACAAATCCACCTGCATAGAGTGAAGAAAGGCTTCCTGTCATTCTTATGCCGTCAATGGTGAGGTCGATGTCAACAGGTTTTACAGGCGTACGGATAAGTTCCCGGATAGATGTAAGCAGTTCTCCGGCCCGGGCAGTGATGTCACGCCTGGTGTGTAATCCCAGGCTGCCAACGGGAAATTCACCCTCGGCAAGCAGCAATTCAAAGACAGGTTCCAGTGATTGCTCATCAAGAATTTTGGCAAGTATGTTTTCGCAGGTGAGGTAGGTCTGCAGGGAGTCCAGGCTGAAGGGCTCGTTTTCAGGAAGGATGTCGTCCCGGGTGAACAGGCCAAGCCCCAGTCGTTGTTCGAGAAAGTAGCGGACAGGATGGTTCCAGAATTTCAGAAGCTGCCTGATCTGAACAGCTTCTGCTGTGGGGTCAGGCAGGGCAAGAGGTTTGTCGAGAAAGAGAGTGGACAGGTGAATGTTGGTAGTGGGCAGCCAGAGCCGGGTGTAGCTTCGTGTAGCCGGGTCACCGTTGAAATTGCGGGAGCTGAATGGTTGGAGGGGATATTCTGTCGTGAGGCGTTCAGAGGGTACAGGGGTGTTTTCCTCCAGACTCCACCCCCGGTCAAGATAGTCACGCAGTTCAGCGACAACGACAGACGGTGGCAGGGACTGGTTAGTATGCAGGTCGCGGCCTATCCAGGAGACAGCAAAATGTTTGCGGGCCGAGATAAGGGATTCCAGAAAGAGGTAGCGGTCGTCGTCACGGCGGCTGCGATCTCCCAGTCTTGGGTGTTTTGCAATCAGGTCAAAGCCGGGAGCCCGTTGGGTGCGGGGATAGGCGGTATCATTCATGCCCAGCAACCAGATAACCTTAAACGGTATGGAACGCATGGGGACCATGTTGCAGAAGGTGATTTTTCCCGCAATAAAGGACTGACCGCCTGAGGATTCCTGAAGAAGAGTATTGAAATGGTGCCTGACAACGCTCAGCTCAAGGGGCATGGTATACCCGGCCTGCGCGCACTGGTCGGCAAACATGCAGATTTTTTCCCGCAGCAACAGGAGGATGTCATGATCAGGACTGTTCTCGGTGGTGTCAAAAAAATCATCCAGCAGGGTTAAGAGTATTTTTTCCCAGGCAGCGGCTGGATGTGGAAGACGGCAGCTTTGGTAGAGCTGTTGCAGTTTATGAAAGAAATCTGCCAGGCTGCCCAGCCAGGAGGTAGTGGAGTTGTGAGCGTTGTCGCAGGGCAGAATATCCAGACAGGGGGTATCAAGAGGGCCGGTAATATAGCTCATGAGCAGGCGGTCAATACCGAATTCCCAGGTATGCAGGGGAGGGGCTTCAAGATGCTGCTCCCCGCGCTGCTGCCTGTCCAGCCCCCAGCGGATACCCGATTTTTTGATAAAGTTGCGCAGAATGGGGAGTTCGTCTTCACTGAGTTTATATTTACGGGCAATGGAGGGATTGTCAAAAAATGCTGTAATCTCGGGTGCTGTAAATCTTCCGGAGAGCGATTCCAGCAGGGACAGGAACCCTTCTAAAACAGGTTGCTCTGCCTGCGTTTTTCGGTCGGCAATGGACCAGGGAATGTAAATGTCATCTTCCGCAGCGCCAAAGACCCCGTTGACAAAAGGAGCGTAGGTATTGATGTCCGGGGCCATAACCAGAACATCTGCCGGTTTCAGCTTCGGGTCGGCTCCAAAGAGATCGAGCAGCCGGTCATGGAGCACCTGCACCTCTCTCATGGGGCTGTGGCAGCAGTGAAACCTGATGGAGTCGTCCGAGGGGAACAGCTTTGGCTGCTCAGTTGCGGTGCGGTTATGAAGAGTAAGGATATCCGACTGGATCATGCCGAGCAGGGTGGACTGTTCTGGAGGCTGGTAAAGGGCGTGTTCCTCCGGGTCGAGCTGCATGAGCAGGTTGAAGAATTCTTTGCCGGTGGCCCCCATGGAGGCAAGCAGAGGATTCCCGCTTTCATAGTATTCGCTGAGATCATCCAGCTTCTGCTCCCGCCATTTTTTTCGTTCCATGGCCAGCTGGCGTTCGGGTAGGATGTCTCCCCAGGCCTCCTGGCAGGGACTGAGGTGGAAAACATGAACCTCGGTTACTGTTTTCAGCAGGTCAATAATCTGCATATAGGCTGGAGCCAGCGAGTTTATGCCAAAAAAAGCAATTCGCTGTGGCAGCGTTTCGGTGTGCAGGGTTCCAGCATCTGCGGCCTGCGTGAACTGTTTAAGCAGGGAGGCCCGGTGCGGATTTTTTCCTTCGCAGAGGCTGCGCCAGAGGGTCGCCTGCCAGTGGCTTTCTTTTCCCTGTTCCCAGGAGAGCAGCATTTCCGGTCGATAGACCATGTATTGATCGAGTGTTTCAGCGATTTTTTCTGCGAGTTGATATTTTTTACAGCCGTCCTGATCATCTGAGAGGTATCCGGCAATGGTTGCCATGTCCGGTTGTTCAAGCAGACTGTCCAACCCGGCCATTATCCTCCAGAGCAGAAGAGAGCGGTCAAAATGACTCAGGTCAGGAAGTTCACCAAGCGTTGTCTGAAAAATACTCCAGAAAAAAGAGGCAGGCAGCGGAAAGGAAAGGTTGGCGGCAATGCCGGTACGCAGGGCAATCTGCTGGGCAAGCCATCGGGCCATGCCCGGATTCTGGACAACAATGATTTCAGGAACAAGCGGATTGTCGAGCGGCTGTGCCAGGCAATCGCAGAGTGCAGCAAAAAGAATCTCCAGCCGATTGGACTGGTAAAGATGCATGGCAGGGGAAGTCGCGTGGTCTGTCATTGTCTTTGGCCGCATATTGTCAGGATGAGTTCTTTGACAGCCTGGTAAATGCGGGGCTCTCCGCTGGCCCTTGGCCCGGCAACATTGAGAGTGGTTATGGAGTATTCCCTGAGCCATTTTTTTGCGGCTGTGGCAGCTTTGTCCCGGGTGATAAGATCAAGGTCCAGGTGCAGACAGGGGCGGTCGTGACGGATCGAGAGTGCTTCTGTAAGAGCTGAACCGCCGGTAAGCGGACCAAAAGAGACAATAAGTGTTCCATCGCTTTCCTGAATATTTTTGCTGGTGCGATCACGGTATCTCGCCGAAGCCATCTCTTCCAGCCTGTAATGGCCTGCCAGTGGCCCGTCTTCAGTCCTCCTTCCCCGGGGCAGCCAGCCGCCGTAAGGAATGCCGAGCGCTCGGGCCGCATCCAGGGCGGCCCGGTCGGCACCGGTTTGTCCTCCTGAAATTATTCTTGTGGGCAGTGCATGCATAGATGTTTTTACCGGAAAAGGGCAGAGTGAAAAAATTGCAGGATGTTGTGCTATAATACCCGGCTCACCGATGAACTCAAAGGGAAAACGTGTCGTGGTCTACAGATATGAATATGAACGTATATTTTTTAAGCTTACGTCTTGACTTCTTGTTCTTTATATAGCCAGATATAGGTATATTGGCGTAATTTTTGTAGTCAGGTCGTGTTTTGAGGAGAACGTAATGGCAGAGCAGCGCATGGTCCCGAATGAGTGTGAGTACTCCGGTGAGCGGCAGCAGGGTAAACGGCATGGTCAGGGCTCCTGTCTCTATCCGGATGGTGGAAGATATTCTGGGAGAGTGGAAGGAGGATCTCTGGGATGGTTACGGTCTTCTTACACCGGGGCCGGGGCAGTATGAGGGCGAGTGGAAGGCGGGCAGGAAACATGGTCAGGGGGTGTACACTTCTTCTGATGGTTCTGTTTTTGATGGTCAGTGGCATGAAGATCGCAAACACGGGCAGGGAAAACTGACTGAGCCGGATGGCAGCCGGTATTCTGGCGGCTGGCAGGAAGACCGGAAA
>QNYF01000103.1 GCA_003978695.1 Desulfobulbus sp.
TCAATATGAATTATTTTTCGTCTAGAAATGTTTCCCATAACAAGTGTGCAACAAGCCATTCAAGAACAATTAAAAAAAATGGCAAAATTCATGACAAAATAGGTAATTGACTTTTAGCCTGTTTCAGGGCAGAATAAATATTCTCGCTGCAAGTGAGCAACCGGAGGATAAGACTCACTTTACGCCCCAAGGGACGGAATATTAAAATCGAGATGCACAATTAATTATCTACATCTATTTAAGGATATAATCATGAATCAATATAATACTCTATGCCAACAGCTCCAACAACATCCTCAAACATGGCTTGTCACTGGAGTTGCCGGCTTTATCGGCTCTAACTTACTGGAGACGCTTCTCAAGCTTAACCAAAAGGTCAGAGGACTCGACAACTTTTCCACAGGCTTTCAACATAATCTTGATGAAGTTGAACATCTGGTTACTCCTGAACAATGGCAAAATTTCAATTTTATACAAGGGGATATACGTGATATCGAGACCTGCAACAAGGCTTGTTCAACCGTTGATTATGTGTTGCATCAGGCCGCTCTGGGTTCTGTACCCCGATCTCTTGAAGACCCTCTCACCACCAACGCCAATAACATTACCGGTTATCTGAATATGCTCGTTGCGGCACGTGATGCTAAAGTAAAACGTTTTGTTTACGCGGCATCCAGTTCGACCTATGGTGACCACCCAGACCTACCGAAAGTTGAAGATATAATAGGCAACCCGCTCTCTCCGTATGCGGTCACCAAACTAGTAGACGAACTCTATGCTCGAGTCTTTGCCAAAACCTACAATTTTAAGACCATAGGCCTTCGCTATTTTAATATATTTGGCCAGCGACAGGATCCTGACGGGGCATATGCAGCTGTCATTCCGAAGTGGTTTGCCGGATTGATAGAAGAGGAAACAGTGTTTATCAATGGTGATGGAGAAACCAGCCGCGACTTTTGTTTTATTGACAACTGTGTTCAGGCAAACCTCCTCGCCGCCACAGCACAACAGGAAAATGCTGCTGATCAAGTCTACAATGTTGCTTTTGGCGAAAGAACCACTTTAAATGAACTCTACGCTCTCATAAAAGATCGCGTTGTAGATACTTTCCCTCATGCCAAAAAGGCAAATCCCGTGTACCGGGATTTTCGGGCAGGAGACGTTCGCCATTCTCTTGCTGACATCTCAAAAGCTTCAGAGCTTATTGGGTATACTCCACAATACTCTGTACAAAAAGGTTTGGACAAAGCCGCTCAATGGTATATTTCTAAATTCACCAGCTAAGGTACTATTTTCGAACTATTCAGGTGGTGCAAAAAACTTGCAGGACCACAATCCTGTAACTGTTCAGAAGTGATTTAGATTCGTTCATTAAAGACTTTGAAGCGTACTTGTACTACTCGAGCAGGCTTAAATGGACGGACAAGGTAAGCTTAGACTCCGTGAAGTACTTCCTGAAAGTTACCTGTTTTCTTTAATAATCATTGATGTGCGTATCTTCTTACTCCTTGGAAACTCGCGTTTCAAAAGGATTTTGAGGAGTTTTTTCAATTTATCGTGGGTAATAATAAAATCCTGCTGACAAAACCCCCTCTCTCGAACAAGGATGGTATCCGCACTCTGCTTCTCCAAAATCAGCTTACGATCCTTTTTCCAGGTTAATAAATACAGAGAATCTCCCGGCACCATTTTTTCAACACGGCGTAAAATTACAGGAACCGCTGAGGCTTTATCCATCATCACCTGATGCACTCCTCTTGAGCTGATGATTTCTTAGCAATCGCTTGGAGTTTACGTCTGAGAAGAGCAATCATTTCTGCTTCGCCCTTTCGTAATTCTCCCTCATCACCTGATTGCAAAGCTTTGAAGAAGAGCTCACAAACACGTCTGCTGGTCTGATCCCAACCCGAAGTGTAACCACGCTTTTCGCCTATCGCTCCGGAAAGAGCGTTCGCTCCCTCCTGATAATCTCTCCGGCCATGGGCCCAGTGAATTACATGGCTGTAATACAACAGCCCTCGATCAAGAAGAATGTAGAGCAGCTGGATATTGGTTGCAGGTCCGACCTGGAGTTGCTCATGATCAAGCTTCATACCAAGAAGTCGTGCGCCACTCAAAAGATCTTTGCCTTTTACAGCTGCAGTTGCTGCCCCAAAAAAACCACCTAAAGCGGTGAACAGGCCAAGAGAAGCTCCTCCTGCCATGACATCAATCCCGGCAGCCAGTGCCGCCCCACCCAGAGCCCCTGCCAATATCAGTTGCCTGGTTGTTAAACCAAGAAACTCCCACGTCTGTTCTGAAAAGAGATCCTCCTGCAAAATGGACTGCCTGGGAAGCTGCAGGTTAAAAATATTATGTTTATAGAGTTTTCGTATCTGTTGATGCGTTTTGCGTTCCCTTTTGCTGACAAATGCTGTGTACTCGGCATGCATTTTCCTTTGCAGCTGCTCTACATTGGTCCTTGACCTGCAGACACGACTCTTTCGATAAGACAGACAATCCACCAGCATATCAACCAGCAGGGAAGCTGTTTGATCGTTGCGGCTTTGCCAGTTACTGACAAAAGCCTGAATAACCGTTTCAATAACGTCTTGTAAGTCCTGATCTATGGCCTTCAGGCTCTCCAGCAATGCGATCCGCTGGTCATAGGTTGCCTGGACTGCGTTAAAAAGGCGGACAGAATTAAAATGCTTGCGGAATTCGTGCTGCCAGTCATCCAGGTAACGCGAATTCTCTTCCTTGCAGTTAATGATGGCCATGCGAGGTCTGCCGGTAAGCCGGAGGATTTCCATCTCTGCCCGGTCAATGTTGCGAAGAGGTCTTGAGCCATCCACCACAAAAATGAGCCCCGCCCCCTGTTCAAGAGGCTTGAGCAACACGCAATCATCGTGAAACGCCGGATCATCGCTGTGGCTGCGAATGAATTCAGTCAGCAATATTTTGTCGTCACCGGTATAGTTTCGCATCCAGGCGAGGGTTTGGCGTGGATTCTGGAACCCCGGGGTATCTATAAAACGGACAATTTCCCGCCCGTCAATTTTTACGGGAAAAACCCGGCACTCTGTTGTCTCACCGGGTGTGGGGCTGACTCGGACCGAATCATCCTCGCTTAACGTAGAGAGTACAGAAGATTTCCCCTCGTTAGGGTGGCCGACAATGGCGAATTCCGGAACGATATTTTCAGGACTCATTTGACCAGCTCGACGAGTTGTAATCCCGAATCGGCAAGCGAGGCAACTCTCTGCTGCCATATCCGAAAATTGGCGATATCAACCGGTGTCAGAAAAGTATCAGCAGCTGGTTTACCGATAAGTGCCAGAATAATTGTTGGCTGGCTGCCTACAGCTTTTCGCACCATGGACAAAAAGGAGAGGTTCTCCTGTATTGGCGGCTGCCATGCCTCCTGGAGCAGAAGTATGTCCTCACAATGATGTTCACGCATTTTTTCCAGCAAGGCCGCTATTTCTTCTTCCTCTGTCTTATCCATGCCCCAGAAAGCCTGCAAAGTTATCAATTCATAGCCAAGTCGAGCCTTAACCTGTGCCTTCAGGGCAGAAAAAGAGCATTCCTCCACAAGCTCATCAGGTATCAATCCTGCAATCTTTTCTGATATCCTGGCAGAACCCTCCTCCGGAACTTTATGATCTATCTGTTCAGTAATGTTCAAAGAGGAAGCAGGAGCTGAAGCTTCCTGCCTTAGGGGTAGCGGCTTCTGTCCTTCTTCTGCCTGACCACGGGTCGATACAAGCGGAGTTTTCATCCGGTGCAGCAGTTGACGATATCTGCCATGATCAAAATCAAGTGCCGACAACTCACGGTGCTGAAGAAACAGGCCATACAGAAAAAATATCAGACGTGGCAGTAGACCGTAACAAAATACGGCAAAACATAAAAAAGGCCACCAGGAAACCAAATCAGAGGTGATGAGATGGTAAATACCGTTTTTAAGAACCATCTGCGACCCCTGCACCTGTGACAGTGTCGGGCAGCCCGCCGGTACTGCCCAGGACCAGGGAAGGCTGATAACAGCAACCAGCTTGTGAACAGCCTCTCCTGATACCTGCAGGGAAGTTTGCCAGCCAAAGGCAATATCAAAGCCAACAACCTTGAGCAGGGTTGCTGCCAGTACTCCACCATTGAAGCTCAGGCCGAACAACTGGGCAATAAGAAAGAAAGGCCGCAGCAGCAACGTGCCATACCGTTGCTGCAATGCTCGCCACCCACCTGCAAGAGCGGACCATTGCCTTCTTTTTTCTGCGGAAATCCGGGAAATACCCTTTCTCTCTATAAGCTCAGTAAGGCGCAGAAAAGCACGGCTGAGCATTCGATAAACCAGAGAACCGGCCAGTGTTTTCCCCATCACCTTTCTGTACAGATAAATTCCGGTCAAGGCCAGTATTAGAGCTACCTGCACCAGGACAAACAGGGCAAAATACGCCGAAACATTGACAGGATTTTTTCCGGAATAGCTCAAAAAGGAAAAGGCCAGGCCCGCTCCTGAAACAAGCCCGGCAAAAACACTCAACCAGCCAAACAGCGTCATCCCCTCCTGCCATACTCTGCCGGGAGACACAACGTCTTCAGAAGACGCAGCAAACTTGTTGCGCTGCGAAGCCAACCAGCACATGAGAAGGGCTGATGAACTCTTCTCTGCTCTACAGTCTCCCACACGCCGGGTATATATTTCACGATCCCGGGCCGCGAGACGATCAAGATCCTCGCCTTCGTCCTGATCAAGAAAAAACTCCAGATCAATGAGTTCTGGTATTGTCCACTGGGGTTGACTCATGAAAATCTCGGGATAAAATCGTCAATTCGAGGAACCTGTCCATGTAAC
>QNYF01000071.1 GCA_003978695.1 Desulfobulbus sp.
AGGCTCCTCTTCTCTCCTACATTACCAACCCCACACATCAGGATATTACAGGGGATTGGATCTCCTTTCGTGAGCTGCGGGGCGGCATGGAATGGCAGAATCTCTTTACGAGTCGCTGCGAAAATGTACTTAAAGAGCTTGCCGATGACCACCCTGATCTGCTTGTAGATCTGATTGATCTCTTTCAGGGAGAAACTACTGATTCAATGCAGGCTGACATAGCACTGATTCTCAAACCCCTGCCCCATTTTCCCATGCTTATTTGTTATCAGAGCAAAGATGCTGATCTTTCTTCTGAACTCACGATTTTTTTTGACTCCTGCTGCGGTGAGAATCTTCATATTAAAGCTCTTTTTACGCTTTGTTCAGGTCTGGTACAGATGTTTGCAAAAATAGCAAAAATGCATATCTGAATGTAACTGTTCAGGTAGCACCACGACTCCGAGATGGGGTGCAGCTGAATAGTTATATCTGACGATTTTTTTTGCAACCTGTTTGACAGGAGTGCAACTCTCATCTATATTGTTGCTCTTGAGTCTCGGGTTTTGATATTTTTTGTAACCCATTATGTAGCTCTTCAGATTGGTGCGAAAAAATTGCATAGTCACCGTCCTGTAACTGTTCAGGAGCTCCTCACGGAGTCTACGCTTCACAGTCTTAAATGAACGAATCGAAGGCACTCCTGAAAAGTTAACAGTTACCCCATTATAAAGGATAACAATGGTAAAAACAGTTCTTGTAACAGGTGGTTGCGGGTTTATTGGTGTAAATTTTGTCCGTCTTTTGCTGGCAAACCACAAAGACTGGCAGGTTATCAACCTGGACAAGTTAACCTATGCCGGCAATCTGCAGAGCCTTGCAGGTGTAGAGAATGAGCCTGGGTATACTTTTATCAGAGGAGACATCTGTGACTCAGCATTAGTTGCTGATCTCTTTGAAAAATATCAGATTGATACGGTCGTTCATTTTGCGGCAGAGTCGCATGTGGACAGATCAATCACAGGTCCTGCCGAGTTTATTCAGACAAATATTGTCGGAACTTTCACGCTTCTTGAAGCTGCCAGAAAACAGTGGCTGCGGGAAGGTGAGGGCAGGAGTGACCTGTGCCGGTTTCTCCATGTGAGCACCGATGAAGTTTATGGATCCCTTGGGAAAACAGGATATTTTACCGAAGAGACCAGCTATGACCCAAGATCTCCCTATTCTGCCTCAAAATCATCATCTGATCATCTGGTGAGAGCCTATTTTCATACCTATGGTCTGCCTGTTCTTATTACGAACTGTTCAAATAATTACGGGCCTTATCAGTTTCCGGAAAAATTGATTCCTCTCGTTCTTAATAATGCGCTGCAGGGGAGGGAACTGCCCGTATATGGTGACGGTGGCAATGTTCGTGACTGGCTGTATGTTCGCGACCATTGCGAGGCTATTGCCCGGGTGATTGAAAATGGAACTGTTGGCCAGTCTTATAATATTGGCGGGCACAATGAGAAGAAAAACCTTGAAGTTGTTGAGCTGCTTTGCGACATGCTTGATGTCAAGGTCGGGCCTCTTAAGTCTGGTGAGTCCCGAAGGTCTCTCATTACCTTTGTTAAAGACCGGCTGGGCCATGACCGCCGTTACGCAATTGATGCAGGCAAAATTGCCGAGGAGCTTGGCTGGACACCAAAGTTTACCTTTGAAACGGGCATGGAGAAAACCGTTGACTGGTATCTGAACAACCGCGCCTGGATGGAATCCGTCATGGATGGATCATACAGGAAGTATTATGAAGAAATGTATGGTTCGTGAAGTCCTCATAACTCTTTTGATAAAGTAAAAAATGAACGTTGAAAAAACAGCAATTTCGGATGTGCTTATTATCGAGCCTATGGTGTATGGTGATGAGCGCGGGTTTTTTTTTGAAAGTTTTAACCAACAGCGCTGGCAGGACGAAACCGGTCTTGAGACCCGTTTTGTCCAACAGAATCATTCCAGGTCCGTTAAGAATGTCCTGCGTGGACTCCATTACCAGATTAAGCAGCCACAAGGCAAGCTTGTACGGGTGGTGCTGGGTGAAGTTTTTGATGTTGCTGTGGATCTTCGTTCCAGTTCGCCAACTTTTGGCAAATGGGTGGGTACGCATTTGACCGCAGAAAACAAAAAACAGTTCTGGGTTCCCGAAGGATTTGCCCATGGTTTTCTGGTGTTATCCGAAGTTGCTGAGTTTTTATACCTGACAACTGATTATTACGCCCCTGAACATGAACGGGCAATCATCTGGAATGATCCCGACCTGGGAATAGCCTGGCCTCTGGAGGGAGAACCGGGGCTGTCAGAAAAAGACAGGAAGGCAGAATTCTTTACAAATGCTGAGGTTTTTTCCTGATTACCATTCAACCCGCAGGGTATTGTCAAGGGCGCTTGCCCTGATAAGATGAACTTTAACTGTATCCCCCGGTTCTACCGGAAAAGCAGGATTGGGTGGCAGGTCAATATCAAAGAGACAATCGAGCAGGAGGAGGTTGACTCTTTTGGGCCCGTGACTGACCACCAGTGCGCTGAGCATTTTATCGACCTGTGATTCCAGGTATCGAAGAATCCAATAGCGGTGCCGCTGTTGCCGTACGGTGTTTGCCCGGCCCAGTTTCTGCTGGATAGTGCCGGCAAAGTTTTTACAGGCATCGGCAGAAAAGAGAATTCCCTTACCGTGGATCATATTGGATATCTGCATTTGAATAACCATGTCCAGGAAACGGCGGATGGGGGAGGTGACAGTGGTATAGCTGTTCAACCCCAGCCCTGAATGTGGCTTAGGATGAACAGTCAGCTCTCCTCTTGATAAAAAACGTCGCTGACAGGCAATGTCCTGCAGGCTATTGTTAACCCCTGAAATCAGTCGTTTGCGTGGAGGAGGCTGGGAACGGAACAACCCCGGTGCCTCCTGGGCTGTCAAATAATCAGCAGCCACACCATTTGCCAGAATCATGAACTCTGAGATGAGGTTCCTTGAAGGACTGTCCTGTGGAGTGAGGTGGACCGTTGCTTCTCCCTGATTGTTCACAAAAATATTAACATCAGGAAATGTCAGGAGCAGCGCTCCCCGTTCAACCCGCTGAAGCCGGAGTTTTTTCCGCAGTCCGTTGAGGATTTGTAAATCCTTGTCCTGTGTTATTGTCTGGTCGACTTCTGAGTAGATAAGCCGACGTTTCACCTCAATGACGCTGGCAACAATTTTTGAACGGACTATTTCTGCTTCAGGTGAAAGTGTGACCAGAAAGCTGATAGCCGGGCGTACTTTTCCTTTGATAAGGCTGAATACACCCTGGGAAAGTTCCCTGGGGACCATGGGGATCTGACCCTCGGGGAAGTAAAGAGAGGTCGATCTTTCCATGGCCTCGGCAAACAGTTTGTCTTTGTCTGAGATGAAATGGCTGACATCTGAGATATGGATGCCGACGAGAATGTTCCCGTCGTCCAGAACTTCGACGTGCAGGGCGTCATCAAAATCCCGTGTTGCCGCTCCATCAATGGTGAATATATCAAGATGACGAAAGTCCTTGCGTTTTGGGTCAGTCAGCAGTTGTTCTGCCGTAGGCTCGGAGATGGCTAGTGCCTTTTTCATGAGCTCTTTTGAAAATTCTGTAGGCTGGTCCGTCCTGAGCAGATGAATGTTTTCGTCCGGCTGCCAGACACCGGCTTTAACCAGCAGATGGAAACCGTCATGGGGACGATTCAGTTCTGCTTTTTTGAGCAGCTGACGTACCATGTCAGCTTCCTGCGCATCGTTGCCAGAGAGAACAAAATTTTCCAGCCATGAAAGAATTCTATTACGGTCCGGCCATTGTTGGCTGTCTATCGCCTCACCACTGGCAAGCAGTTGGAGATTATGTGCCCCTGTGTTGAGAATTTCCTGTTTTTCTTTTTCTTTTTGAACCTGGTGCTTGAGTTGTTCGACCTGATCTGGAGTGTGGACGGTAACTTTACTGTTTTTGTATTTAAAGAAAAACCGATCGCTGAAAACAGCCCGGAGAAAAGCCGCAGACTGGTCGTCAGTCAGGTCGCCGCCAAAATAGAGTTCAGCAAGAAAGTCAGGGGGGAATGCGGATTGATCTTCTTCACTGGCCAATTCCCAGATGTCAGACAGCGGTATTTGCTCAGTGAGTTGCGTTCGTTTTTCTGCCATACCCTGCAGCATTTCAATTCGACTTTCGCGGCTGATTTCAACCGGATGTTTTTTTTTGGATACTGTTACCACCCGTGCAGCTGGCAGGTTGAGTTCCCGGCCATTCTGGTTAAAGAGGCGTAGCCTGCTGCCCGAATCCTGAAGGACCAGTGCACAAAGAAAACGGCCACTGTCTAAATATTCAACAATACTTCCCGGTGTTGTCATTAATTGTTGCGGTAGAAGAGGATTAAATAATTTTTATTAGGCGACTATACCCGCTAACTGATAAAGGTACAAAGGTTTTACAGCAAGAAGCATAAAATGTTCGTATAGTTACAAGTAGTAAAAATCATGGTAAGCTGTAACTCTTCAGGAGCACCTCATTTTTGTTCGTTTAAGCCTGCTCAAGTAACACAAGTACAGCTTCCACAGCCTAAAATGAACAGGAACGCGTAGACTCCTGGCCTGAGGCACTCTTGAACAGATTTCTGAGTTGTTCAGGTCAGTGGTTTTGCAAGTTTTCAGCATCAACCTGAAGAATTACCATTTTTGTGAAGAATGATCTGTCA
>QNYF01000236.1 GCA_003978695.1 Desulfobulbus sp.
TTCAGGCTGATCGAGATAGCAGGGATGTGGCGCACCATCAATAATTACCCGCTTAGCACCCTTAACAGCTGCAAGAAGGGTATCACTGTTCTCAAGAGGGGATATCTGGTCTTCGCCCCCCCAGAGCAACAACACTGGTAGATCCAGCTGCGATAGCCTGTCTTTGTTTTCTTCAACACCTACAGCGCCGACAAGTATCATACCTCCTAAAATGCCTGGATGGTTTAAAGCAAACTCCAGAGCAATACGCCCCCCCATGGAGGGGCCGATCAGGACAGGTTTGCTTATCTCGCCCTGTCGGATAAACTCGCTTAGGACTGTATCATGCTTACTCTCACATACGGGTGACTGACCAAATCCCGGCATGTCGAGAGCAAGGCAGTGACAGCCTGCCGCAGCCAATAAATCTAAGGTAGAAAGCTCGTCCCAGGTGGCAGCAGAAAATTTCATACCATGCAAAAGCAGCACAGCTTGTGCATCTGGTTTGCCTGTTTCCAGACAATGCAAACAACAGGAGGAAGCTTCTATCTTTCTGGAAATACTTTTTGTCATAGCAGTAAATTCGGCTGAAGTGTAAAAGAAATTTCGCCCCTCTTCAGGAGCACCTCATTTTGTTCATTTAAGAGTGCTCAAGTAGTACAATTACGCTTCACTTTTTTAAATGAAGTTACAGACCGGTGGTTTTGCACGTTTTCAGCACCCACCTGAAGAGTGACGAAATTTATTGAATATATAAAAATTCGGAAACTACAAGTAAGCGACATCATAAACTTTGTCAACGCCTACAATCACTCTCTCCCCTTAAAACTCGGTACTCAAGAGAGCCAACGACTTTAAATGCCAATGCTTTCAGACGATTTTGTACCTTGTCTTGAAAATGTAAATATGTAGACATAATCTGCCACAATATTGTTGCTGAACCAGAATGGAGTGAAACCTGTCTGGAAGAAAACTCAGGAAATACAGAGAACTTTTGCGCCACGTACTGTTTTTGTTTTCAGGTCATAGAGTGCGTGGTTGGCATCTTCGAGGGGGTATAGAGTTGTTTGTGGACGGATCTCCAGCCTGGCCGCTAAACCGAGAAATTCAACGACATCTGATCTGCAGACATTTGCCACAGATTTAATTTCTTTTTCCAGCCATAAATGGTGTGAATAATTCAAGGAGGCAAGAATATGTTTATCCTGGTCTTCTTTACCAATGGCATTAATGACAACCCTGCCCCCTGGTCTCAAACATGCCAATGCTGACACAACCGGTTGCCAGGCAGGTGTTGTGTCTATTATGGCTTGTAATTTCTGAGGCGATGGAGTCGTTGTCGATCCTGCCCACACAGCGCCGAGCTCCAGTGCAAATTCCTGCTGCACTCTGTTTCTGGTAAAAACAAAAATATCTGAATCAGGATAAAGAAATCCAGCCAGTTGTAAAACAAGATGGCCGGAGCCTCCAAAACCGGTTAACCCGAGAGGTTCGCCATTGGTTAATCCGGTAAGCTGTAAAGAGCGGTAACCAACCGCCCCGGCACAGAGTAAAGGTGCTGTTTCAAAATCTGAAAGGACCGAAGGGATGGGAAACGCGTAATCCTGATGGACAACCATAAATTCAGCGTAACCCCCGTTAGCATCTCTGCCAGTAGCCTGAAATTCAGAACAGAGATTCTCAAATCCCTTTCTGCAAAAAGAACACTGGCCGCAGGATCGGAAAATCCAGGCGACACCCACCCGATCCTCAACACTATGCCTGGTGACGTCACAGCCACAACTGCACACAGTACCGACGACCTGATGGCCGGGAATTACGGGAAAAAAGGCAGGAGGAGTTCTGCCTTCGATTTCGTCAAGTTCAGTATGACATACTCCGCAGGCTCTGATGTGTATGAGGATATCTTCCGGGCCGGGTTGCGGAGTTCTGATGTCACAAAATACAAGAGGCTCAGGATTTACATGCAAATCAACAGTTGACTGCAGTACCTGAGCCTTCATCTTTTATTAAGGGCTGTTTGCCCGTGGTTATTTATTGCTCAACAGGTGCCTGGAGAAGTTGTTCGTTAGCATCTGCAAGCTCTTTGTTCTTGCGGGCAAGCTCCTGAACAAGTTCACGGTTTTCATCGCTCACTTCCTGCAGAGCATCCTGCTGGTCGGCAATTCGTGAAAGAAGAACATCCATATTCACTTTCAGACGATCAAGCTCTCTGCCTGTTTCTTCGATTGCCGCATTTTTTTCTTCAATAATTTTTTCTAGACCAACAACCTGTGCCCGTGCAACTTCATAGTCACTGGCAACTTTAGACTCGTCAAGAAGTTGAGCATTGGCAGCTTCTGCCGCCTCCACCTTTGTCTGCAAATCCTTGACCATAGCGTCTGAGGATTCAAGTTTTGCCTGTAATTCCTTAACAGAAGCATCAGAGGCAGAAACCTTTTGTTCCAGTTCCTTGATAATCTCAGCAGAATGCTTTGCTGCGGCTTTGCACTCATTTTGAGCGGCAATGAACTGTTGTTCTTTAGCCTTTAATGCCTTTGTCACACCAGCCAACTGCTGCCGGAAAGCTCCGATGTGTTGATTGTCTGTTTCTTGCGAAGACTTTATTGCTTTTTTCAATTGAGCAAGTTCTGAGGAAAGCCTCTTCTTTTCTTCTGTCAGAGCAGAAATCACAGCCTCTTTTTCGGCGATTTTTACTGTCAAAGAATTCGCCTCTTGAGTCCTTTTGGCAAATTTTTCACGGAGACCAGCAAGCTGTGCCTCTGTTACTTCCAGCATTTTTTTTGACTCAGCAACTTCTGCAGCAGAAACAACAGGGCCCACGTCAACGTGAGTTTCTTTATGAACTGCCTTTACGGTATGAACGGCCTTTACAGCGTGACCAGCATTATGTGCTTCGCCATTTGTCTTCACACTCTGGCTATGCTGGCTATGTGCCATTTGATACTGAAGGGCCTTTTTAGTTTTATTGTTAATCTGTCCCCACAGAGACGCCAAGACCAGCATCGCTGCCAGAATTCCTATTACAAGATTCTTGTTCATACCATTACTCCCATATGTTGTAGTTTGCAGATTACCTGTTCGTTACCTGTATTCTTCTTAATCTCTTACCGCATTTTGATCTTCAAAAAAATGATTGAAATTATTCAGCTCCATCCCATCTGAATAGTTACAGATCACACGTTATACCAAAGTCGTTGTGCTACCTGAATAGTTTTACAAATGATTTTATATAGTCTGATCAATACCTGCCAGTTCCTGATCTATGCGATTCAAATTTCGTCTGACCTTCCCCGCCAGACCAGACCGGGGATATTTTTGTAAAATTTCTTCAAGAAGATTCCTGGAAGACATCAACAGCTGTCTTCTTCGTGCCGTATCTGTTGCTCTGCTGGCTCGAACAAACAGGGCAGCAGCTTCTTTTCTTTTTTCCTGTGCGGCAAGAAGTGATGCTTCGCGGATACGTTCGTTGGCCCGCGCTGCATACGAGGTATTAAGCAGACCTGAAAACAATTCGATGCTCTGATCGTAATTCTTAGCCTGCATATCTTTCAGGGCCTGATCCCAGGTTCGTTGCAAACCATCGTCCACAACGCCTTCTCCGGCAGGAGAAACAGGGGTGACCGGTACAGCAGCTTGTGCATCCTGATTATCCTGACGAGGTACTTCAAGAATTTCTTCCTGAATGCCATTATCCTGAGAGGTCCAAGTCTGCCCTGTAGAGCCGAGGCTTCTTCTTTTCAGTTGTAAAATAGCCTGTTTGTCAGGAGGGAGAAGTCGAGGCGAAATACTGTCAATAAGCCCAAGGGCCTGTTGACTCTTTTGTTCGCTGTTTAACCTGTCCACCTCAGACAGCACATCAGCAAACCATTGCTCTGCTGCCCGATCAGACTTCCCTGCCAGTTCACGAACCCCCTTTATGAGTTCGGATTGCGGGTGTTTTCGCAAAAAATCATGCGATTGTTCCGCCACCGTGAATCCGTCGCGAACGGGGTCATAGGCAAGAAAATTTTTAAGTAAAGAGGCGTACTCCCGGACTTCCCCGGTATGTGCATATGAATAATCAAGTGCCTTCAGCTGACTCCTGGGCCAGTCGGTTCCAGGCCCTTCAACGCCATTTACTCTGAGAAGTTCAAGATAGCGTTTTTTTGCGGTTGCATAGTCACCCAACCCGAAATTGAGATCCGCAAGGAGCTTGAGAAGGCGGCTCTGTTTATCCTGATTCAAATCACTTGATCTGATATACAGGTCATTGAGAATTCGTCGCGCCTCATATTGACGTTTGGCTTTTAACAGGGCTAAACCATAATAATAGGTGACCTCAAAACCCGGGGTTTCTCCCGAAGAGAGCTGCAACGAGTCATATTTTCTTATTGCTTCCTGATACTCACCGGCGGCCAGCAGGGAGCTCATGGATTCTGCAAGAGATTCCTGCGATTTAACCGTATCGGCTGAAGATGACTGTAAAGACACAAGGAGGTCGGAACACTGTCCTTCTATATAGTGAATATCCAGATTCTGGATCTCAGGTAAACGGGTATTGAGTAACCGGCGTGAGACATCTCTGGCCTGAGTCCGAAGAAGAGCAACATGCAGTTGCCGATATCCGGAAAGTATCTCTACTACCTGCTCCTGACAGCCTCTTACCTCACTCTCCTGTTCCGGGGAAAGCCGCATATACGGCTGCCCTTCGTCAATGTCCTGCCACTCTTGTAAACGCTGTTCGTAGG
>QNYF01000214.1 GCA_003978695.1 Desulfobulbus sp.
GCACCGACAAGATCATCCAGGCCTCCCAGGGCAAGATTGGTGATAATGGGGGAACCGGTTATGTTTGGCGGATGTCCCAGATGGGTATAGATACCAGAAGCCACGGCATAAGTGCCAATGGTGGCGGCTTTCTCCGAATACCATTCCGGCGATGAAGCAGCCAGTGGCAGGTCTGAAATGGATACACCAATCTCATTAGCAAGTAGAGCCGCAAGCTGAAGAATTCTGGCATTATCCACGCAGCTTCCCATGTTGAGAACCGGCGGGATGCCAAGAGCACCGCATATTTCCTGCAGCCCCGGACCAGCATGTTTAATGGACTCAGGGAGCAGAAGACCCGCCTTTCCTGCAGCTGTTGTAACACAGCCGGTAACAATCACCAGAATATCTTTTTTAATAAGTTCCCGGGTCAGATTCACATTACAGTAATCATGCTTGTATTTTGGATTATTACACCCAACTATTCCAACAGCACCTCGCACCTTACCTGCTTTTATTGCATCAACAAGTGGTGTAAGTGATCCACCCAGGGCTTCAAGCAGTGCCTCATTGGAAAAACCTGTCATAACTTCCACAGGATCGGAAGGAATTTCGACTCTGTCCTGATTTCTCATGGGGTAACGCTCAATGGCCATTCGAACAACTTTTCGCGCCTGCTCCATACCGGTATGCATCTCAAACTTTACATGCTCAGCACCAGTGAATCTGGCTTTATCCGCGGTTGTTACCATTTTGGTATGGTAACAATTCCCAACCTGGACGAGGCTTGGCATAATACACTGGTAATCAGCCACTATCAGCTCAACGGCACCTGTTACAATTGCCAGTTCTGTCATGAGATGGTTACCGGCCATGGGAATACCTTTGCGCATCATGAGTTCACCGCCCGTACAGCAAAGACCAGCCAGGTTAATCCCTGCAGCTCCTTTTTCCCCTGCCAGATCAATGAGTTCCTGTTCATTAACCGCTTCCAAAATCTTCTCAGAGACAATTGGATTATGCCCATGAACGAGTATATTAACCTGATCTGCTTTGAGAACTCCCAGATTTACTTTGGCTTTGCGCGGTGACGGTGTACCAAACAAAATATCTGAAATTTCAGTGGCAATCATGGAGCCTGCCCAGCCATCACCAAGGCACATGCGGGCACCATGCAGCAGGGTATTGGCTGCATCATTATCGCAGCCCATGTGGGTACGATGCATCATTTCGGTGATTTCCCGATCCACGCCCCGGGGCATGATGCCCAGTTTTTTCCAACTCTCGCGCTGTTGTTCCGGAACACGGCCTATAAAGGCTATAGTGTCACGTTTGGTGCCAAAGCTCTCCTGAAACTCCAGGGCAAGGTCTTTGGCAACATCAAGAAGTTCACGCCCTTCGGTGGCAACGCCCAGCTCCTCGGCAATCCGCAGCATTTTCTGCTCATCTTTTATATGATAATCCTCTGTCTCACCGTGAGCCACAGCGTAAAAAGCCTCGATACAATCCCGGCCATGGTCAGAGTGCCCGGCAGCGCCACCTGCCAGAAACCGGCCAAAGTTGCGGGCAACAATGACATCAGCATCAGCGCCGCAAACTCCAAGAGGCGCTTTTTTGCTGATCCGGCACGGACCCATGGTGCAGATACGGCAACAGATACCGCCCTCGCCGAAACTGCAATGGGGAGTCTGCTGTGCAAGCCTGTCCCAGGCTGTTTCCACCCCGTCACGTTCTGCCTTGCGCAACATCTGACGTGCATCTTCCCATATACTCTTTTCTTCAATGGTTTTTACATGTTTGGCCATGCTGTCCTCCCAACGTTTTTAACTTCTATAACTGCACCTGTTTTTCACTGTATCAGTCCCGCGTATTTTCTGCTGTCAGCTGGCTGACAGATAGACATTTTTCTCAAGAAATCGCTCTAAACCTGCTTGTTTTTTTTAAATGGCAGGTTATGGTTTAAGAAACAGTTACGCAGCATTAACCATTGAATTTTATGTCATTTAAGGTGAGGCCTGCATGAAAAACAACAAATTCACCCTGGGTAACGGTAAAAAACCTGAGATCGAAATCAACAAGACCACCAAAGAAAAATTCTGGCAGAGCCCAAACTTCACCTTCTGGCTCTATGTGCTGGTTATTCTCATCTCTTTTCAATACTATCAGGGATTTCAGCAGGCCCGGCAGGAAGAGATCCCTTACAGTGAATTCCTCACCCATGTCCAGAATCAGGAAGTGGCTGAAGCTGTTGTTACCGACCAGATTATCTCGGGTACCTTAAAGCTCACCGACGACAAAACCGGTAAACCGCGCAGGTTTATCACCGTTCCCCTGATGTGGAACAACGATCTTGCCTTAACCCTTGAAAAACAAGGTGTAAAATACACCGTCCGTCATAACTCTGACTGGCTGGGTAAATTCCTGATGAACTGGGTTTTACCCATTGGCCTGCTCTTTCTTTTCTGGACCTGGATGGCCAAGCGTATGGGCAACATGGGTAAGGGTATGCTCAATATCGGCAACAAAATCCATATTCATCCGGCTGACCTGCCCAAAGTCACCTTTGACGATGTGGCCGGGGCAGAAGAGGCAAAACAGGAGCTCAAGGAAAGCGTTGATTTTTTAAAAGACCCGACCCAGATCCAGGCGCTGGGTGGCCGTATGCCCAAAGGCGTTCTCATGGTCGGGCCTCCGGGTACCGGAAAAACCCTGCTGGCCCGTGCTGTGGCCGGAGAATCCGGCGTCCCGTTTTTTTCCATCAGCGGCTCTGAATTTATTGAAATGTTTGTCGGGGTCGGGGCAGCCCGTGTACGTGAACTCTTTGAACAGGCGCGGCAGAAAGCCCCCTGCATCATCTTTATTGACGAACTGGATGCCATTGGCCGCTCACGAAGTGCCGGGCCTGCCATGGGCGGGCATGATGAGCGCGAGCAAACCCTGAACCAGATCCTCACCGAGATGGACGGGTTTGATCCTTCAACCGGGGTGGTGGTCATGGCCGCGACCAACCGGCCGGAAATTCTAGATAAGGCGTTACTCAGGGCAGGTCGGTTTGACAGACAGATTCTTGTGGACAAACCAGATCTCAGGGATCGTGAAGCGATTTTAAAACTTCATGCCGCAAAACTCAAGCTGGGCGAAGACATTGACTTAAAAATCGTGGCCAAGCGCACGCCAGGATTTGTCGGTGCTGATCTGGAGAATATCTGTAATGAAGCGGCGATTCAGGCACTCAGGCATAAGGCCAAATCTGTGACCATGAAAGATTTTGAAGCAGCCATTGACCGCATCATCGCCGGTCCTGAAAAAAAGCACCGGGTACTCAATCCGGCAGAAAAAAACCGGGTGGCGTTTCACGAATCCGGCCATGCACTTATTGCAGCGACTGTCCCCACTGGTGACCCTGTCCACAAGGTTTCTATAATCCCCCGGGGCGTGGCAGCACTTGGCTATACAATGCAGCTGCCGGTGGAGGAAAAGTTTCTTTCCACTGAAGAAGAACTGCGAGATCAGATCACCATCCTTCTGGGCGGCCGGGTGGCAGAGGAGATTGTTTTTGGCAATGTCTCTTCAGGCGCTTCCAACGATCTTGAACGGGCATCTGAAATTGCCCGCTCAATGATCACCCGACTGGGCATGAGTGAAAAACTGGGTCCTATCACCTACGGTAAACAGCAGGAACTGCAATATCTTGGTGTCCACGGCCAGGAAGAACGCAACTTTAGCGAGGCCACAGCCCAGATGATAGATGAAGAGACAAGAACGCTCATTGAAGGGCAATACTCACAAGCGGTGATGATCATCCAGGAAAAGAAAAAAGCTCTTCATGCGCTTGCCGCACGCCTTGAAGAAAAAGAGGTCATTGACGGGGAGGTGGTAGATCAGATTATTGCGGCTGCGGAAAATTAGGATTTCCCACAGCAGAATACTCAAGCGGGAATAACGCCGTTCACATTGGAGTTACCGCTTTGTGGCTGGCCAGTATAAGGTTCTGCTCTGCTGGTGAGTGTTAGGGAGTGTCCTGCGGATAGTTGCGCAACAGATCGACATGGGGAATGCAATAACGGGTGCGGCTGTTTTTTACCAGCACACCCTGTTTGAGCATATTACTGACAATGGTGGAGACTGTCTGCCGTGATGCCCCGACAATCGCTGCCAGCTGGGTGGTGGTGAGATCCAGGGAAAAAACAAGACTGCCATTCACTTCAGTTCCATTATGCTGCCCTTCATAAAGAAAAAAATCTGTCAGCCGCTGCCGGATATCCTTAAAAACAAGACTCTCAATAATTGAAAAAGACTGGCTCAGTAATTTACCCAGAATAGAGATAATGGTTCTGGACAAGGCCGGTTGTGTTGCCATGTGGGCATGCAGACAACCGGTCGGCATTTCCAGAAGAATCGTTTCACTGAGGGCTTCCACATGAGCACGGGTATGGGTAACGTAGATATCGCCGGGTTCAAGGATGGCCAGTGAGAAATCTTTATCTTCCACGGCAAGGTATATTCTGAGCCGCCCCTGCCTGACAATAAATACCTGGTCTTTTGCACACCCTGGTGAGCTGACAAGACAATTTTTCGGATATGTCCTTTCACTGAACTCGGCAAAAAAATCTCGATTTTCCGGCTTTTCCAGCTCGGACAGCAAATTGATATTGGAAAACTTTTGTTTCATCGTAACTATTCAGGTG
>QNYF01000146.1 GCA_003978695.1 Desulfobulbus sp.
AAGGCTGTCCTCTGGTCCTCTGGCTCCGGTCACGACTCCGAGATGGGGTGCAGCTGAACAGTTACGACTCCTCAAGTACGGCCTTGAGAAGTTCAGCGGGAGCGTTTTCAAGAGTATCCGTAATAGCGGTCACCGGGGTCGCGGACCTTTCAGCCTTGCGTATTGTTGAGGAGTTTGGAAAGAAGGCCACGGGCGGCTCGCCAAGGGCATCGACCAGAAACGTTCTGTCTTCTTCATCCTCTATCTGGTTGCCAACAAAAAAAACTCTGGGAATCCGGACGTCATCAGCCATTTCCTTTATTTTAAGAGCCGTACGGACGCTGGACCGGGAAGGGATGACAACAATTATCAGCTGATCAACCCCGGCAACGGTACCTCTGCCCAGGTGTTCAACTCCGGCCTCCATATCCAGCAAAACCACCTCGTTTGCCGTGAGCAGCATCTTTTTAAGCATTTTGCGCAGTACATGATTTTCCGGACAGGCACATCCTCCTTCTGCGGTCTGTACAGCCCCTAAAACCATCAGCTTCATGCCATCCTGCTCAATCATAAAATCATGAAGCAGGTCATTGACTTCCGGATTCAGGTTGTAGAAGGGTGACCCTGTTGTTTTACCGGCCCGTTCGGCCAGGAGTTTGGTCATCTCTGCAATGGGTTTCACCTGATCTCCATCTGCAAATCCCAGGGTCTGAACCATGTGCGGACTGGGGTCGGCATCAATGACCAGAACTTCTCGTCCCTGTTGCCGCAGTTCTTTGGCAAGTAAAGCCATTATTGTTGTCTTGCCTACGCCGCCTTTTCCACTGATTGCTATTTTCACGGGATTATCCTGTTTGTATTGCCATCCACGGCAAAGTGATTACAATAGTGTTGGTTGAACGAGAAACAACACTTACATTCTTTTTAAGGGAGAATATACAATATGCAGACAGAGTATGCGAGTACTACTAATACCATGACAGTTACCCAGGCGCGGCAGGAGGCTTCAACTGTTTTTCTGGCCAAGGTCTTTAACTGGATGGGAATCGGCTTAGGCATTACCGGGCTGGTAGCCTGGTTTACAGCCACTTCAGGCTTGGCCATGTCCATTGTAGGCGGGCCTTTGTTTATGGTGTTAATCTTTGCAGAGCTTGGCCTGGTTTTTTACCTCTCAGCCCGTATTGACAAGATAGAACCAGCCACGGCAACGGGGTTATTTCTTGGATATGCTGTTCTTAACGGACTTACGCTGTCCACTGTTTTTCTGGCCTATACCGGGGCCTCAATTGGCGGTACGTTTATCATTACTGCAGGTATGTTTGGTGCCATGTCGGTGTATGGCCTGGTGACCAGGAGAGATCTCTCAAAGATGGGGTCGTTTCTGTTTATGGGGGTTATCGGCATTATCCTTGCGTCTGTGGTGAACTGGTTTCTGAAAAGCCCCGGGATTTACTGGGCAATCTCCGGAATCGGCGTTCTGGTTTTTGTCGGCCTTACTGCCTATGATGTCCAGAAGATTAAAAAAATGGGCGAGCAGGGAATTCTTGAGCAGGGCGAGGGGGCAATTCGAAAAGGTGCTATAATCGGTGCCTTGGCATTGTATCTTGACTTTATCAACCTGTTTTTAATGCTGCTTCGTTTTTTTGGAGCCAGCCGCGACTAGTTTTTTACAGGCTTTCTGAGGCCGGTGTTCCCCCTGCCGGCCTCTTAGATGTTTCAGCAGTTCTTCTGTCAGCCCTTGGGGCAGGCGATTTTTCCCCTCTTTTCGGTATAAACAAAGTTGTCATCGTGCTCGTCTGTGTGGCATTGCAGGCAGACTTTTTCCTGTGGCAAGAGAGGATGATTGCTCTCAGGTGCTTTAATGTGGGCGGCTGCCGGACCGTGGCAACTCTCACAGCCGACATCCCTGAATTCTTTGGGAAGCTGGACAAGAAGCTGTTCTTCTCTTGCCCTGTCAAGGTCGTAATAGGGCAGGGTGACATGACAGACCAGACACTCATCATTAAATTGCTGGTTTCCCTGTTCAAGGGTCTTCCAGGCGCTGGAATGGCTGGTTTGCTTCCAGAAGGCGACCTGAACCGGATGGCATTCTTCACATTTTTGCGTCCCGGCAAGTTTGTCGAGTGAGGTGTGGGGCAAAGCCGTTGTTGCCCGTTTACGTTTTTTGTTGAAGGCGTTTACCTTGCGTGTTGTCTGGTCAATGACACCCTGTACCTCGGTGTCATCGGGCATGGACGATTTTAAGCCGATAAACTGACTGGTAAAGCTGCAGGGATCACTGGCCCCGGCATCCTTCTTTTTCTGCAGAGCCTGGATTGCGTTAATCGTGTGTTTCCGGTCCGTAAGCAGCGTTGTGTAGAGGCTGTTGTTTTTCAGCTCACTTGCCGGTTTCTTTTTTTCGATTCTGCCAATCTGCCAGTTTATTCTATCGAGTTTATTCTGTTCTTTTCGTATCTTCTTTGTCAGATCCTGCCCCCAGAAACCGGTTTTGGTCCAGTGGATACGCATCATTCCAAGATATTTTCCCCGTGCGGCAACCCGGGTGAGCAGTGTGTTCCGTATCTTCAGCGGAGCCATATTGGAGGCGGCCCGACCGGACTGGAGAATCAGATGAATACCGTCAATGGTCTGGGCAATCTCCCTGTTGACCGGCTCCGGGTAACTTGAGAGCAGGATGATCATATCAGCCCCCTCTTGCGCCTGCTTAACATACCCGGGCAGAGAATCCTTCCAGGATACAATCGTATACTTTTCTCTGGTAACGCCCGGATGTCCCTGATCGTCGGTGAGGCCAAGGATGGCAATTCTGGTGCTTCCTGCTTTGGTTCTGATAAGAGGGGTAAAAACAGGTTTTTTATTTGTGGGTTCAACAAGATTTACAGATACCCAGTTCAATTTTTGCTGGTCCTGGATTTCTTTGAGCCTGTCAACTCCTCCGGCAAGGTCCTGAGGGGCGATTCCCACGGCTTTGCAATCCATAAGTTCCATGGCACGGGCAATGCCTGTTGCCGTCATTATATCTGCCTGCTGTTGATGCGCATTGGAGTGGAAAGTATTCTGTTTAAAGAGTAAGGCTCCACCGTCTAAAAAAATGAAGGGGAGTTTTTCTCTATCACCAATTCTTTTAATCTGAAATGCTTTTTTGGACAGACCGCCCAACTGGCTCGATTTTCAGCCACAGGGAGTGGTCTCTCCCTGGACGTTATTTCCATAAAAGAGGAGAAAATCACCTGCTACAGCCTGTGAGGCAAGGCAGAACATAAAGAAGAGCAGGGGGAAAACTTTACAAGTTGGTATTATTTTTCTGAGCATGTTGAAAATCCTTTGCACGTTGTTGAAGAATTTTGCGCCATTTGCTGACCCTGTCACCAATGACAGCTTCATAGCCCCGGTTTGTGGGGGTGTAAAAAGTCCTTCCTGAAATCTTTTCCGGTAAATGTTCCTGTGCCACCAGTCCGTCTTTATTGTCATGCGCATACTGGTAGTTTTTTCCATAGCCGATATCCTTCATGAGCTTTGTCGGCGCATTGCGCAGATGGTTTGGCACGGGTAATGAGCCTGAGCGCTTAATCTCTTTATGAACTGATTTTTGCAGCATATAGAGTGCATTACTCTTAGGCGCCGTTGCAAGATAGGTTGTTGCCTGAAACAGTGCCAGCTCGCCTTCGGGAGAACCCAGCATGTGATAGGCCTGTCTGCAGCTTAAGGCAACCTCCAAGGCTCTCGGGTCGGCAACACCGATATCTTCGCAGGCAAAGCGTATGAGTCTGCGGGCAATGTAGAGCGGGTCCTCACCTGCTGCAAGCATGCGGCCAAGCCAGTATCCTGCTCCGTCCGGGTCGCTGTCCCGCAGGCTTTTATGCAGGGCGGAAATAAGATTGTAATGCTCTTCTCCGGACTGGTCATAGCGCAGGGTTCGCTCCTGCATGGCCTCGCGAACAGTCTTTTGTGTTATGACTGCTGCGCCTGATTTTTTATTTTTCCGGGTCAGTAATGCCGCAGTCTCCAGACAGTTAAGCGCCCGCCTGCAGTCGCCATCCACACCCTGTGAAAGAAAGGTAAGGCCGTCATCTTCAATGTCAAGCTCAAGCTCTCCCAGCCCCTGGTCTTTATCGTTGAGTGCTCTGATGAGAATTTTACCAATGTTTTCAGGCTCAAGCGGTTTGAGCAGCAGCACCTGACAGCGGGAGAGCAGGGGGGCAATAACCTGAAACGAGGGGTTTTCAGTGGTTGCGCCAATCAGGGTGAGCAGACCACTTTCCACATGGGGCAGAAAAGCGTCCTGCTGGCTCTTGTTGAACCTGTGGATTTCATCAACAAAGAGCAGGGTGGGCTTTTCAGATGTTTTCTGTTTATCCTGGGCCTCCTGAACTATTTTTCTGATCTCTTTTACTCCGGAAAGAACCGCGGAAAAGAAAATAAAATCAGCCTTAATCGAATTTGCCAGAATAGTTGCCAGCGTTGTTTTGCCGGACCCGGGCGGCCCCCAGAGCAGGAGCGAAGGAATACGATCCTGCTCTATCAGCTCACAGAGCAGCCGCCCCTTACCCACAAGATGCTCCTGGCCGATAAAATCAGCAAGAGTCCGGGGGCGCATCCTTTCTGCCAGCGGAACAGTCGATAACGTGTGTTTATCCATCTCTGTATTATGAACAGGAAGAAGAGATACGTCAAGA
>QNYF01000098.1 GCA_003978695.1 Desulfobulbus sp.
GCTCCGCTCAATGGACTTATCGAGACAGCAACTGGAGACGCCGGGGAATTCCTTTTCCTGCAATCCGGTTCCAGGCCAGGACTGAAACCGGATTGCAGGATCACAGCTGTCACTGAACAGGGCGGAAAACTCTATCGAAGACCAGTCATATTCATTATTTTTGCTGGAATAGTACTCGAAACAACGTCCTTATCAATGAGTTTATACCCATTCAGGTCGTCCAGGCACTGTTATGCTTGCTTGCATTGTTAATGATTTCTGGATCACGCTTGTCTGCTGGTAATACTTGCCTTTTTTGGGCGGGAAAGCCATGCAGTTCGATGGGGGCGAATTTCGTACCAGGGAAGCCAAAAATCTACGTGCCCTCTGTCTCCAGACCATTACAAACTCCATACGAGTTGCCTTGCTCTTGTTCAATACTTCGTAATTACCTGGACCTTGCAGAGTCTAAGTAGTACGATTTGTTTAATGAAATGAGAGACCATCCCCCAAAAAATAACATTTTTCAATTTGAAAATGTATTTATGAAATTTGTATTAATTTTTTTAGGAAAAACACGTGAGAAGTACCTCGATCAGGGGATTCGTGATTATGCTCAAAGACTGAGCCGGTACGTGCCCATCGAAATCAAAGTTCTGAAAACAAAACACGCAGGAAATGACGTTGATCAGGTGATCATGTCCCATGAGGCGGAACAACTTCTCTCTCATACGGCAAAGAAATCTCTTGCGGTTGCCCTGGACCCCGGAGGCAGGCTTTATGATTCCCCCGGGATTGCAGAACTCTTCACAAACTGGGAAAACAGAGGAATACAGACAGTATCTTTTCTCATTGGAGGACACCTGGGTCTTGATAAAAAGGTACTCGACAGAGCTGACACAAGCTGGTCGCTTTCGAGGCTAACCTTTACTCACGAAATGACTCGACTTATCCTCCTTGAACAGCTCTACCGGGCCTGTTCTATTAAAGCTGGTCATAACTATCATAAATAACATACTCTTTCTTCTTTTGAGCAATCAACTATGAAACGCATCAATCTCTATCAGACTCTGATAATACTCCTTGCTTTCGTGTTTATCGGAGGACAATCCTCACACGCAGTTGAAGATGAACTGAAGTTGAAACTGCAAGAGGTACTGGCCGACTCACCTTCTACTGCTCTTGGTTTTGTCGATCTGCAAGCTCTACCGGAAACAGTGAATAAGGCTCTGCGCAAGACGTATCAGGCAAATGATGATTATCCATACTGGGTCACAGAACATGGACCCGGCCAAAAGGCTGGAGCCCTGGTTTCTGTGCTCGAAGCAGCAGACGAAGACGGGCTTGATCCCGGTCATTACAGATTGCAACGCATCAAAGAACTCTGGCACAGCACTCATCTCCACGAACGAGCATTGCTCGATGTTGCCCTGACACTGGCACTGGGTAATTATGTCACGGATATGCGGGAAGGTCAGGCTGTGGCCTGTCTGCTTGACCCCAAACTGTTTGCCGCTGCCCGAGATAAAAAAGTTGATATTTCCCAGGTAGTCCATCAGGCCCTTTCTGCGCCTGATATTGTCCGGTTTCTCCATAATCAGGCGCCACAGCATCATGGATACCAATCACTGAAAAAAGTCCTGGCCAGGTACAAAGACCTTGAAAAACAAGGTGGATGGCAGGCAATTCCTTCTGGTAAGGTACTTAAACCGGGCATGTCTGATGACCGTCTTGACCTGATTGTCAAAAGGCTTTCAATAACCGGAGATTTACCAGAATCACTGGGGCCTGTTGAGACCTATGAAGGCCCGGTTGTTGAAGCGGTTAAACATTTTCAGAAAAGATACAATCTTGAGCAGGATGGCATTATCGGCAAAGCGACCCTGGCAGCCTTGAATATTCCTGTTCAGGACCATATCAGACGAATAATTTTAAATATGGAACGATGGCGCTGGCTGCCTCACACTCTTAATGGACAACGGTTACTGGTTAACATAGCCGGTTTTCAACTTGCGGGCATTCAGGATGAACAGAGGGAAATCTCCATGCCTGTTATTGTTGGAAAAGTCTACCATGAAACCCCGGTTTTCAGCCATACTATGCGTTACATCGAGATAAATCCTTTCTGGAATATTCCCCAGTCCATTGCGGTGAATGAAATTGTCCCGAAAATGAGAAAAGATCCGGATTATCTCCGAAAAAAACATATCCGGATTTTATCCGGATGGCAGAATAATGCCAGTGAAATTAACCCGTCAACAATAGACTGGCAGACCATTGGCAAAGGCATCAAACAGTATAGATTACGCCAGGATCCCGGCCCCGATAACTCTCTGGGCACAATCAAATTCATGTTCCCCAATCGCAATAATGTCTACCTCCACGACACCCCGGCGCACAGCCTCTTTAAAAAGAATAAACGATCATTCAGTCACGGCTGTATTCGGGTCAGTAATCCTCGCGAGCTGGCTGTTTATCTCTTGAAAAAGGACGGTAAAGACTGGTCAAAAGAGCATATAGACTCTCTGATAGCCAAAGGAAAACGCATGATTATTCCCTTAAAGAATCCATTTCCGGTACATATTCTCTACCGAACCGTTTTTGTAGATCCGGCAGACGGTACAGTTCTTTTTTTTGATGATATATACGGCCGGGATACCCTTCTCGCAAAGGCCTTGTTTACAAAAGGTCAACCCGCCCAATGTCGATATAAGGTTCACTGACATCATGTATTATCTGTGAGCAACTTACAGAGAGCCTGATTAACGTCAAGTGTAACTATTCAGGAGCACCACAACTTTGGCATAACGTGTGGCCTGTAACTGTTCAGAGGTGCCCCATATTCTGGCAAGCAGGCCAACGAACTATAACAGCGAAGCGGTGTCACCGCCTATGTGAGACGGCCTGATTGTCGGAGGTAAACCACGACTCCGAGATGGGGTACAGGTGAACATTTACTGTCAAGTTTCATTTATCAGTAGTATAAAATCTTTCTGATTTGAGGATGTGCCGAATAAAGAGTTATCCACCTGGAAAATATAACAATAAAGAATCATCTGTGACTGCTTAAAAGCATGGTATATAACAAGCAGAAAGAGTATAATTTATAGATATACTAAAACGGTCTGTAAGACTCCTTCACTCTCAAGAGGACTTCAGATACCTGTAGTTCACACAACATCACTGAGTTACTATGAAAGCTCCTTTTTTTTTCTTCCTGGTTTTCCTGTCAATCCTGCTTCTGCAGACTTTGCCTTCATTGAATACTGCGTTTGCTGACCAGGCTTGCACTGACCTTGTCAAAAAGAACTGCCTGTCATGTCATTTTGAAACCCGAATATGTCAGAAAATTAAAAAGCAACGGGGAAAAAGATCCTGGAAGCGCACTGTAAAAAGTATGGTCCGGCATGGAGCCAATATTGAAAAATCTGAACAGCGTCAACTCATTACATGCCTGAGCAAAAAAGGCATGCCTATTCAACAACTCTGCGCCCCGCAATAACGGGATACCGATACATATTATTCAACCATTCACAAAAGATCTCCCATGAAAAAAACACTGTGTATTTCCCTTTTCTGTCTGCTCATCAGCCAGGTTACCTGGGCTGGCCGTGCCCATATTAAAAATGTTGCTTCTGAGCCCTATACCTCAGCTATCGTCATTAACAGTGATACTGGAGAGACCCTGTTTGCTGATCATGCTGATAAAAAAGTGTATCCTGCAAGTGTCTTGAAACTTATGGTTCTTTTGACCATTCTTGACCAGGTTGATGAAGGTGTTGTCCACTTGGATGACATGGTCCAGATAACAGATGAGGCCTACAAGATGGGAGGGTCACAGGTTTATCTCGACCCCAGCGAGCAGTTTCCGGTGGACGAATTACTCTATGCCCTGATGATACAGTCAGCTAATGATGCGGCTGTTGCCCTGGCTACTCATGTGGCCGGTTCCAAGGAAGCCTTTGTCGACATGATGAACAGCAAGGCCCGGGATCTTGGAATGAAAAACACGCATTTCTATTCTGTTCATGGCCTGCCGCCCTCAACAGGACAAGAGGTTGACGTAACCACGGCCCGTGATTTTGCTCTTCTTTGCAGAGAACTTGCCAAACGTCCTGAAGTCTTTAAGTACACGTCAGTAAAAGTACGCGATTTCAGAGACGGAAAATTCATCATGAGAAACCACAACCATCTTCTTGAAAAAATGCCGGGATGCGATGGGTTTAAAACAGGATATTTCAAGGCGGCAGGATTTTCTATTGCGGCAACTGCCAAAAGAAATGATACACGGCTTATCGCGCTTGTAATGGGGAGCCAGAACCGTAAAGTCCGTGATGCCAAGGCTATTGCATTGCTTAACAAAGGCTTCGCTATAGTTGCCGCAGATAAACGTGCAGGAAAAATATCGCACAAGCAATCGGCTGCATTATCAGATTCTGATACGAAAAAAACAACAACGGTGATGCCACAAAATACCGCTCTGCCGGTTACTGCTGCACCAGTTAACAAAAAAACAATCAATACACCTGTGACGACAAAATCAAACTGCCTGAAAAGTTTCCTGTTGGGCATCCTGACGGGAGCTGGTCTTTTTGCAGCTTTTTCTTTTTACATACATAGAAAAAGGCGTTCACAAAATATCAGACGTCCCCGGCTCTGAGCCTGAG
>QNYF01000220.1 GCA_003978695.1 Desulfobulbus sp.
AATAGTCACGCCCTGTCTGGCACAGAAGAACTATACCACCGTGTAGGCATAGTGTCTATCAGCAAAGCCTTAAAAAAGGATTTTAAGGCCGATTACAGCAAATTACCAACAAAGAAGAAGAAGGTATAGGAAAAAAGTAAAAATACAGTAAACTCCTGCCAAACTGCAGCCTGCAACCGCTCCCACACAAAAATGAACAGGGAAAAATTTCAGGTCATTATGTAAAAGTAGAGAGCTATTTCCCTGACATTGAGAACCGGTATAGCCGTTGAGAATCAGCCGAACTTAACCCCTCAAAACAGGAACGCTCAGTGCCTGCTCATCATGATACCGAAAAAACAAAGGATAATCCCTGCTGTTTTTTCAAGATAAAACACCCAGCTGCTTAAACCATTTCTGATTCTTTTTCCGGACAGGACAGCTGCCAGAAAGGTATCCCAGACCAGAACCATTGCTGTCATCCATACCCCGTATGCTGCCCTTTGTAACAGAGGTGTATGGGGAGAAACCATTGCCGTAAACAGAGACAGGTAAAACACTGCATTCTTGGGATTGAGAATTGCCGACATGAATCCGATCATGAATTGCTTGCCAAGGTGCCTGCTTCTGATAAAACTCGTCTGTCCACGTTCATCAATTGGCCTTGCAGGTGCCTTAAGTAAAAGAATACCGATATAGACCAGATACCCTCCTCCCAGATATTTGAGAGCCTCCATAAGAGTGTTCATCTCTCTGATGGCCTCCAGACCGGTAACCGCAAAAAAGAGATACAGGCCGTTTGCGGCAGCAATTCCGCAACAGACCGCAAAAGCATACTTAAGCGGCATGCGAAGAGAGGTTTGCAGAATAAGAAAAAAATCAGGGCCGGGGCTTAAAAGAGCCACAAAATGAGCGGATGCTATCAATAAGAACTCCATACTTTTCCTTTTTTAAAGAAAAGTATAGCGGGGTGGCGGACTGAATTATTGTACAAAATTGCGCTGGTATTTTCCGGGAGTGACAACCGTTACCGCTTTGAAGTGGCGGTGCAGATGGCTCTGGTCAAAAAATCCGCACGCAAGGGCGACTTCTGCCGGCTCCTTCCCCTGCTGCAGCATGTTTCTGGCCTGTTCAACCCGACAGTTGAGCCGGTAGGCGTGGGGGGTGACACCTGCGTGTTTTTTAAACTGACGAAGCAGGGTATACGGGTTCACATTCAAGTCCCGCGCCACCTCATTAAGAGACACTGAACGTTCCAGATCACGGCTTAAAATCCTCTTGAGTTCAAGCACTCGCCGGCATGAACTGACCACTGCTTGTTTGTGGTCGCAACATCTGAGAAAAACGCGTTCTGCAAGTTCAAACAAAAGCTGTTCTCTGGCCAGCACATCCTCAAGCTTTGTCAACGCAGCCATAGTGGCATGATATTGCCGGTAGAGAGACTGGTCGTTTAAAAGGCTCGTGGTGACCGGCTGAAAGCTATCAACCTGCCACAGAGATTGCTGCACCTGCAGACACCAGTCCACCTCGAGGTAGAGCATATAATAACTACGCAGGCAGCTTCCTACGGGGTTGCAGGCATGGAGTGTTTCCGGATTAATCAGCGCCAGGCTACCGGGTTGCAAAGTAGCGACCTTTCCTGCAACTTCAAAACAGACCTTTCCCCGATCTATTACCCCGATACTGAAACGTTTATGCAGATGTGGTTTGTAATGCTTGCCGCTGTTGACGGAATGACGGTATTCGGCAAAGGACAATGCGGGATGTTTGAAAAATGTTTCAGCGGTCATGTTCTCCAGCTTCCAGTTTTCCGGTTCCCGGAAGAATCAGGGAACCGGAAAACGACTTATTGGCTGTTCTTTTTTTCCTCAAGCAGCTGGTTGGCCTCTTTGACGTTCATGTTTTCGTGAATCAGGCCGTGTACTGCATAGAGCAGGGCCACTGAGCTGGGGCTTTTCCAGACATTTCTCCCCATGACAATGCCGCTGGCTCCTCCCTGGAGAGCGCCATAAATCATTTTCAGGGTATCGAGATCGGTTTCACATTTTGGCCCGCCCGCAATCAGGACCGGAACCGGGCAACCGGCAACCACTTTGTCAAAATCAGTTTCCGTGTAATAGGTCTTAATGATGTCTGCGCCATGCTCCACCCCGACCCGTGCACCCAACGCTATAAACTTTGGGTCTTTTTTCTTATCTTCATTGGTCTTACCAAGGCCGATCACTCCCAGCATGGGCACGTCCCATTTACGGCACTGGGTGGATAAGGCTGCCATGTTGATCAGGGTTTCATGCTCAAAATCAGAGCCCACAAAAGCACTTGTTGCCACGCAGTCCACACCCAGCTGCAACGCCTCTTCAACGGTTGCGGTCAACCCTTCATTAACCAGCTCAGGTCCGGCAATGGTGGCTCCACCGCTGGCCCGCAGGATGACCCCCGGGTCACCGGCCGGATCAAAGGCATTGGTATAGATTCCCTTGGTCATCAACCAGCAGTCAATAAGACCTGTAGCATCGAGGTCATCAATGGTTTTGCGGATATTGACAATCCCGGTCATGGCTCCAAGAGCCATACCGTGATCTACCGCTATAACCAGACTGCGGCCGGTGGATTTACGAATAATTTTGTTTAAACGACGCTGCTTCCCGTGCATAAATCTCTCCTGAAAAACCAGCATGGCTGACCATACAGTCAGCCACAACATTCCCTGAAAAAAAAGTGGTCACAGGAAAAGCCTGCAACCGTTTATAAATCCTCTAATATTTCAACAAGTGTCATACCCCGTTATCAGTTATGATACCACCGATATTCTTTCAAGTAAACGTGACAATTCCCCGAACCATCTCCTGATTTTTGGCCTTTTCCACAGCGTCAAGAAAACTATCCACCGTAAAGGTATGAGACAGGAGATCAGAGACAATAATTGATTTATTGTGAATCAATTCCAGGCACTCACGAAAATCTGCTGGTGTGGAGGCAAAAGTTCCGGTGAGTGTTATTTCCAGATAATGAAGCCAGCGGGGATCAAGTTTGATCTCACTTGGAGGCGGCCCGCCAAAAATATTACAGACTCCGCCTTTTGCTGTCAGCTTCATGTTGTCTTCAATGACCTGGGGAATACCAAGAGAAATAATCACCGCATCCGCACCCCTGCCGGCTGTAATACGCATCACCTCGTCATGCAGATTCTTCTCACCTGAGTTGATAACATGATCTGCACCCATTTTTCCGGCAAGCTCAAGCCGCTTGTCAATAAGATCAGCAATCATCACCTCACAGCCATGATATTTTGCTGTCTTCAGATGCATCAGCCCCATGGGACCAGCCCCGATAATCAAAACCTGATCATCCTTTTTCAATCGGCAGGAACGTGCCGCCGCAAGGGTACAGGAAAGCGGCTCGGCAAAAACCGCATCCTCAAAAGAAAGATCCTCAGCCAGCCTGACCACCCCGCCAATATCTACAATTTCTCTGGGCAAGCGCACATATTCAGCAAAGCCGCCTTCAATGCCATGGCCAAGGCCAAACTCAGCCTCACATAAGTTATGACGCCCCTGTCTGCAATACCTGCATTTTCCGCAGACCGCAATGGGATACACTCCCACCCGGTCGCCAACAGCAAACCCGGAAACGCCTTCACCTGTTTCGGCAATCTCGCCTACCACCTCATGGCCGAGAATTGTCGGCAGATCTTTGGGCAGCCCCAGACCAAGCAGGGTTTTAATATCTGTAGCACAGATCCCTGCGACATGGGTTTTAACAACAACTTCGCCAGCCCCGGCTTTGGGGGTTGGGTACTCTTCGATACGGATGTCATTGACACCGTGAACAACTGCAGCTTTCATAATATCTCACGTAAAGGTTATGGGCACAGAGGGTTCCGTGCAAAAATAACAGCAGGGGTGAATGCAGCAACTGGAGTGGCGAACAACAGATGGTTACAAAAATCCATTACAACATGCGGGAATTTTCAATTAATGCGCGCACTTTTTCAGGGTCTTTTTTACCGGGTTCAGCCTCCACCCCGGAGCAGAGATCCACCCCGGCAGGTTGCACAGTACGAATTGCCCTGGCTACATTTTCAGGATTAATGCCACCGGCAAGCCAGACAGGAACAGAGGTCTGCACTTTATCCATCAACCCCTTGACCACACTCCAGTCCGAAGTAAGCCCTGTGCCCCCAAATTTTTCCACGCCCTTGAGCACGGCCACTGTATCAAAGACGAGCAGGTCAATCCCCGCCTTTACATATTCCTGAACAGTGCCTGCAAAGGCTGCAAAATCAACCTCTTTTCCAGCCTCAGGCAGATGCACAGACTGCCAGAGGGCTACAGCGGGATACTCCTGCTTAAGCCTGCGAATAAGTACAGGATCAGCAAGGCTCAAAAACTGTACTGCCTGGGGTTTAAGCGTTTGCAAAAGAACTTCCAGCCGCTCAGGCTCCATGTGAAAAACAAGGGCAACACTTTTAATAGAACCGGGATACGAGGCGGAAAAAAGAGGTGCCGCCTGATCAATGGTCAGGGAACGGGGGGAAAAATCTACTTCGACCACTACACCGAAATACTCCGCGCCATGTTCTGCCGCCAGCAGCGCGTCTTCAACAGAGGTGGTTCCGCAGATT
>QNYF01000111.1 GCA_003978695.1 Desulfobulbus sp.
GCGGCAAAGCGAACCAGCGCGTCTTCGCGGTTTGCGCCCTGACTGCGGCGACGGTCCGCATCGAGTTGGAGTATGCCCTGTTTGTTGATCCGACCGGCAAGGCGCTTGCGGATGCGTTGTTTTTGAACAGGTGTGAACGTCGCTGATGCTTCCAGATCAAACCAGAGCGTTACCCTGGAGTTGACTTTGTTGACATGCTGTCCCCCTTTACCGCTGCTGCGTGAAAAGGTAAAACGCAATTCAGCAAGGGGAACGGCAAGAGATGTTGTAATACGGCAGGATTCCTGAGGTTTCATAATATGTCTCTGCCCCGGTCCACCATGCCGAATTTTCTAAAAAATGGTTACCCGGGGGCTATTTCTTTTTCTTTCTGGCTTTCTTTTTTGCTTTTTTCCGGGCCTTTGCATCTTTCTTTTTCTTTTTCTTTTTGGCAGCATCTTTTTTTTGTTCTTTTTTGCTCTTCTTTTTTTTCTTCGCTGCCTTCTTTTTCTTTCCCTTTTTTTCTGGAGTTGTTTTTTTAACCTTTTTTGCTTTTTCAGGCATCATCCCGGCTGCAGTTTCAATAATAAGGGCTGCGCGAATAGCCCCAAAGCCAGGAACGGCCATAAGAGAGTCGACCGAGGCTCCGGCAATTTTTGCTACAGTGGTAAACCCGTGCCGAGTAAGCATTTCCGCTGTCCGTTCTCCGATTCCCGGTATTAACGTAATATCTGCCATAATGATCTTTTCTCCTGAGTTATTGTGGCCAAAGCCTTTGCGGCGACCAGCAGATCGCATGGGGAAGTTATTTACCAAGTATAGCACCAGAGCGTGCCGTGGTCAACAGGTTGATATTTCGCTTTTTTCGTCGAGTAATTTTCACGATCATAACAGCTGCACGTCAACCGTGTACTCAAGGACACAGCCGGAGCACTAGAGAATCTGTTCTAAAAACAATTTAGTCCGTTCATGGGTCGGATTGTCAAAAAAATGACTCGGGGTTCCCTGCTCGATAATAGCCCCCTCATCCATAAAGACCACCTGATCGGCAACCTCACGGGCAAAGCCCATCTCATGGGTGACAACCACCATGGTCATACCCTCCCGGGCAAGGGTCACCATGACCTCAAGAACCTCACCAATCATTTCGGGATCAAGGGCTGAAGTAGGTTCATCAAAGAGCATGATTTTAGGTTCCATGGCAAGAGAACGGGCAATGGCCACCCGTTGCTGCTGTCCGCCCGACAGCATCACGGGATAGCTGTCGGCCTTGTCCCGCATCCCCACTTTATCCAGCAAGGCCATAGCCAGATCGTTTGCCTGCTCCCCTGGCATCTTTTTCAGCTTGATCGGAGCCAGGGTGAGATTTTCCAGCACAGTTTTATGTTTGTACAGATTAAAGCCCTGAAAGACCATGCCGGTTTCCATCCGGATAGCGTTAATATCCTCATTTGGGTCGTACAGGTCGTGACCATCAACAATTATTGTCCCGGAATCAATAGTTTCCAGGCGATTAATGGAACGAAGCAAGGTGGACTTCCCCGAACCTGACGGTCCGAGAACCACCACCTTTTCCCCCGGGGTCACATCCTGGCTCACATTGTCAAGTGCCTTGAACGTACCGAAATACTTATTTATATTTTTGATGTGAATAATGGGGTCAGCGTTTTTCATAATAGCTGAGTCGGTGCTCCATATTTGAGATGAGTTTGGAAAGGATCAGGGTAATCAACAGGTACACCAGGGCTATCATGGTGTAGGTTTCAAAATAGTTGAAACTCTCTGAAGCATACTCACGCCCCCGGCGCAGGATATCAGCAACTGCCAGAATGGAAACCAGCGAGGTGTCCTTTAAAAGGGCAATAAATTCATTGCCGACCGGCGGCAGGATCGTCCGCCACGCCTGGGGCAGAATAACATATCGCATGGTCTGGGCCTGATTAAATCCCTGGGACAGGGCAGCCTCACTCTGGCCAAAATCAATAGACTTTATCCCGGCTCGAAAGACCTCACCCATATACGCACCATAACAAAACGCCATGGCTATGACCGCTGCCACAATATCCGGTACCCGGACAAATCTTCCCAGGGCAAAGTAGATATAAAACAGCTGCACCAGAAGAGGAATTCCCCGGACCACCTCAACATATAACGAGGCGGCAAGATTGATATATCTATTCTTGGAAATCCGCCCCAGACCGGTCAGCAGACCAATCACAAGGGCAAGGGAAATTGAGAGAATGGTGACTTCAAACGTAACCAGAATACCATCGGGGATAAAAGTAAGCACCTTGCCATAGGTACTCGGGTCTTTGATGGGCAGGGCAATAAGCAGGGCAACTGTTCCCAGCAGCGCAATCCACCATGCCGACACCAGCCCCTTGTCTTCAGGACTGGGAATGGCGGCTCCTTCGCCTATCTCAATTTTTTCCGATTCACTCTCTGCCATAAGCCCACACTGGTAGCCAGCGTCTGTCCATACGTCTTTTCCGGACAAAAGCTGTTTAAAAAAAAGAGGCCGAACCTTTTGTCAAGGTTCGGCCACAGAAAAAATCAACAGGTCATTATTGGCCAATCCATTTCTTTTTCAACTCTTTCTCAATACCCTTGGCCTTTACAGCGGCAATCCCCTTGTTAAGCAGGTCAAGAACTTCCTTGTTACCCTTTTTGACGGCAAAACCATAGTATTCAGGTTTATCTGTCTTCAGGACAGTGGCAATTCGCAGGGTATCCTTATATTTGATCAGCGCATAATTTGCAGCAACCGGATCATCACAAACAACCGCTGCCAGACGGCCTACGTTGAGATCTTCCATGGCAAGACCTATCTCGTCATAGGATTTTGCTACAACACCTTCCGCGCCTTTGATAGCAAAATAACCGGTTGTACCAATCTGACCGCCGACTTTTTTGCCTTTAAGATCAGCAAGGCTGGCTGCCTTTGAAGCTTTCTGAACAATCAATGCCTGGTGGACGGTAAAATATGGCTCACTGAAATCCATTTTTTTCTGCCTTTCTGCAGTAATAGACACTGAAGAGCTGATGGCATCATACCTGCCACCTGAAAGACCGGCAAAAATACCATCCCATGCTGTGTTTTTAAAAACCGGGGTAAAGCCGGCCTCTTTGCCTGCTGCCGTGAGAAAATCAATAGAGTAGCCAACGATGTTCTTGCTTCCGTCAACAAATTCCATGGGTGGCCAGGTGGCATCGGTAGCAAAAACAATTGTTTTTTCTGCCCAGGCAGATCCACACAAAACCGCCAGCGTTACCATCGTCAATACAGCTTTTTTCAACATATCACTCTCCTGAATTCATGTTAAGTAAGAACACAACCATTTCCCTCTACCACTCTTCCCCGCAGCTGACAACAAAAAGCGTTCCGGAAAGAACATCTGAAAAATCCGCCTGTCCTGGAACATACGCTTGAAAAATCATGTTTTTCTTGACGGTATATCACCTAAACAAGTACAATATTATTTACAATTTACTCTTATAAAATACATTAACGAGGATCTGCCATGAAGACCGTCTTGACCCGTTTGCTCCTGATAGCCCTGCTGAGTGTATCACTTGCTTTTATCGGAGGCTGCGGCAAAAAATCACTGGAAACATACCAGCCCAAAGCCGGTGACAACATGCCTGAAGGCAAAAGCCTGACAGACGGTGCTCGAACACCGGGCTCCATTTATGAAGAAAACATGGGGCCGGACCAGGAAGGACTTGATGCCGGCAGCGGTCAAAACGGTTTTGACGCTAATGCTGAGCAAAATACCGATGCCTACAAACGTAAATATGGCCGCTCGTCCAAAGAAATGCTGCCGATCTATTTTAATTTTGATCAGGCCACCATCCGCAATGATCAGATTTCGCGCATAGAAGCAAATGCCCAGTACTTAAAAGACAATGCTGCCAGCAATGTAGTCATTGAAGGAAACTGCGACGAACAGGGAACCAACGAGTATAACCTCGCCCTTGGTGAACGCAGAGCCATAAACGCCAAACGGTATCTGGTTGAACTCGGCGTTGACGAGTTTCGTATCCGGACAACATCTTATGGTGAAGAACGTCCTCTTTTTTCCGGTCAGAACGATGATGACTACGCCCAGAACAGAAGAGATGATTTTATTCTTGAGTAACTTGTGAGTACTTCCTGAAGAATCTTCATTTTTTCACCGGAAAGGCTTTGTAGTCTCCATGCCCGCCCTTCTTCTCATTTACGCCATTCCTGAGCATCCGGAATGGCGTAAATCTGTTCCACCCCGCAAAGATATTGTTGCCTGCCAGACATATTAATGGCACACTCGCCCCTTATACTTTCTCCTTTTAATTACAACAGGCCTTCCCTGTAAGGAAGTAAATCATGCAATGGCTCAAACGTTTACACCGCCTGGAACAAGGCAATGTTGCTCTCTATGTTGACCCCTTCGTTCCCGACTGGTTTGTCCCCTCCACAAAAACTGATGCCCTGCTCCGGGCCGCCCGTGATAACTCGTTCCGGGCTGCTCTGGCCGACTACTGCGACAGGTATCACGAGGAGCCGGACCAGGCAAGGCGTGATCTTGACCGGCTAAAACACCTGCTTGCCAAAACCC
>QNYF01000051.1 GCA_003978695.1 Desulfobulbus sp.
GGGGAGATCCTGTGGTATTGACCTGCAAAAAATCAGTCCCAAGCTGCCTGATCTGACCAGCCGGTTTACCTCTTCAAAGGAAATATCACTTCTTGCTCACCTGTTGCCTGATCTTGATCAGGCAACACTTCTGACAATGATCTGGACAGCCAAGGAGACCGTTAAAAAGAGTATACTCCACGACCAGCCTGCAATTTTTTCTGGCATTACCGTTCAACAAATTTCAGGACAGAACCACGGACAATATCTTTTATCCTGTCAGGTTAAGGGATACCCGGGCCTGCAAGCGGTAAAGGTACACATCTGTCCACCCTATGTCTTCGCAGTGACCGAGGAGTGCCATGCCTGAACTCCCGGAAGTCGAGGTCACCTGCCAGGGCTTGATCCCCCATCTCCTCAAGCGGCAAATCGTGTCTGTGTGCTGGTCAAATAAACGCCTTCGCCTGCCCGTTCCCCGAAAACTCCTGCGTGAAAAAATCACCAACAATAGAATTTCTGCCATTGGCCGACGGGCAAAATATGTACTTATTCGGTTCCAGGATGGCAGCGTGCTGATTTTTCATTTGGGCATGACAGGCAAACTGGGCATGTTCAAATCCTCAACACCAGCAGCAAAACATGACCACCTCCGCCTGCTGCTGGATAACAACCTGGAATTGCGTTTCAACGACGTGCGCAGGTTTGGCAGTGTTTCGGTCTGGCCTGCAGAAAGAGCAGAAAGTCTGGAGCAGACTTTTAACAAAAGCCAGGGGATTGAGCCGTTTGGACCATTATTTACCGGACAGCATCTGTTTCAACTTGCACAACAGCGCAGTGTACCTGTAAAAACTTTCCTAATGGACTCTCGTGTCATTGCGGGGATTGGCAATATCTACGCCAACGAAACCCTGTTTGCCGCTGGCATCCATCCCCAGACCAAAGTCAACACGCTGACGAAAACACAGTGGCAGACGATCTCGAAATCCTGCCAGGTCATCTTAAAAAAAGCCATCAATGCGGGAGGATCAACAATATCAGATTTTCTCGGGTCAAGTGGCCAGCCCGGCTATTTTCAACTCCAGCTTGCCGTATACGGGAAAAGAGGGGAATCCTGCTCTCAATGCGGAAAGAGCATCACGAAAACATCTCTTGCCGGCCGGGCCACCTTTTTCTGTTCACATTGCCAGCCCCTGTAAGCCGCCAAGGAGACGAACCTGTACATTATCGCCATACTCTGCTGTACGACGTTCCCCCTGAAGATAAATGATACTGTTAATCGGCTCCATCCTGCCGGCAGGGCGTACCCGCAACCTATTATCTGTTAACCGGACCACTGCCCCTTTCAGGCTGAGATGGCCGGTATTTTTTACAGAAAGCGTATTCTCAAGGGATGCCGTTACCAGAGGAGCCACCACTTGGCTCTTTCCCTGCAAAGCCCCTAAAGCAGGTGCCACCAACTCGTAAAAGAGCAGCCTCACAGCTGGCGGGGGACCGGGAAGAGCAAAAAAAGGTGTATCATAAACAGTGCCAAACAGAGTAAATTTACCCGGACGGACACATAACCTGTTATAGACAACCCGCCCGCCAAGCCTGGCAAACACCTGTTCCATAAGATCAAACTTTCCCGGCCCCATCCCTCCGGTGCTGAGGATCATATCCGGTTTTCGCGCAAGAGTGGAATTGATTGATTTGACTATCAATTCCACCTCATCTGCTACAGTAACCGACCAGGAGCATCCGGCGTTCTCCGCTTGAATCAGGCCGGGAAGAAACACACCGTTTCCCGATATTTTCTGACCAGCTCCAGGCATTGTGCCTGTCCCGACAAGTTCACTTCCAGTACAGATCACTGCCACGTCCGGTTTCCGTGACACAGTGATCTCCCGGCAACCATTCTCCGCAAGCATGAGCAGATGCTCAGGCAAAAGACAAACCCCGGCATTCACAAGGACCTTGCCTTCTTTAACCTCGCTACCTTTGGTTTGAATAAATGTTTGCTTGTTTTGGAGATTTTCAAGAGACATACTGACAGATTCATCTTCCTCAAGGCACACTTCAAACGGTACGACCTGAACACAGCCAGGCGGCACCATGGCTCCGGTCATAATACTGACAGCTTCACCGGGTTGCAGCTTCCCGGGATTTGTGCAGCCGGCAGCAATCTCTCCGATAACTTGAAAGGTTGCCCTGCCATCATTTACCACATGTGGCGTTTTCGAAAGTGCAAAGCCATCTCGTATAGACTGATCAAAAGGTGGTTTTGGCAATGCTGCCAACAAAGGAGTGGAATTCTGGTAAAACAGCGCTTCAGAAACGGGGACTTTTTCCCCGGCAAGCGGAGAAATACACTTCAGGACAGCAGTCTGAGCCTCAGTAAGCGTACACTCAACAACAGGGAAGCGGGGGGAATCCCAAGTCATAAATCAGCTCAGACGACCAACAAGGTGGGAAAAACATATCTGCTCCAGCTACCCGCTGGAGCAGATAAGAAATAAACGGTTACACAGTTAAATCCTGACGGACCAGTTTGCGGGGCCCTCCATGGCCAGCTGTGGACCAGTCGCGTATCGGTGCAGACTGGACCATTTCCTTCTGGCGCTCTAACCTGCCCATACGATCGTAAATCATCTGCCAGACACAATCAACATCAGCATTAATCTCACAGCGTCCGTCAACTGACCCGCCACAGGGACCGTTCATCAAGCTCTTCGCGCAACGGGCCACAGGACAGAGACCGCCTGTCAGGTGCAGGACACAATCCCCGCAACCGGCACATTGCTCGCTCCATTCTCCCTGCTCGGCAGAACCGCCAAAAAATGTTGTATTCAAGGCCGGGAAAACATTATCATCGGGCCGCAGGTTAGCAATAAAATTAACCCCCACACCACAGGCGGTGGAGACGATAGCATCGTATTTCCCTTTAAACTGGTCAATAGCGTCAATATATTCCCGATCACACTGGCGCACCAGGGATGCGTCAAAGACTTCAGCTTTTTTGCCAGCCTTTTTCAGGCCAAGACGAATCAGCGAGGCAAGGATCTCAGCTTCCCGCTCTCCTCCGGCAGAGCATACGGTTACACAGCCACGACAGGCAAGAACGAGAATCTTCTTACAATTCTGTACCATTTCTATTATTTCAGCCAACGGCTTACGTTCGGCAATAATCATCTCTCACTCCTGAAAAAACGAATCATAAGGGAGACTGGTCCCTCAGCTCATACATACTCAAGTCAAAAAGGGCTTGGCCCCATCTTGGTGACGCGGGTATTCATTTCAACACCGGCATCAACAAACTCAGGGTGCAGGCCCCTGGGTAAATGGTACATTTTGATCCGATCTGGTTCAACATCAAGCTCCTCAAGAGCGTCACGCACAGCCTGAACACGCTTGGCAGCCCTCAGGCTTCCTTTAAGATTATGGCAGCCATCAGCTGGACAGCCAACAACATACACGCCATCAGCCCCTTCTTCAAAGGCCTTAAGCAGGGTCACTTCCTCAAGCTTACCGGTGCAAACCACCCGGGTTATTCTGATATTTCCTGGAAAGTTCAATCCCTGCAGTTCCCTGCCTTCATCCGCACAGCTTTGCTGGGATGTATAATGGCAACTAAATAAACGAATGTCCGGTGTAAAACTCATCGGATCCACTCCTTGGTAGTAAAATTACACTTATAAAAAACGTAACTGTTCAGGTGGTGCTGAAAACCCGCACAACCACCGGCCTGTAACTCTTCAGGAGTACCTCCTGAGGAATTACTGAAAAACTTATATACCGCATCCGGCAATCAACCGTTCATCTTCTGACTCATTAAGCACAATAGCCTGGGCCGGACACTCTGCCACGCAGATTCCGCACGCCCTGCAGGTCTCAACGTCGATCACTGCGAAACCACCATCATCAATTTGTGGAATCTCCCAGGGGCAAACCCGTACGCAGGTCAGGCAGGAGACACAGAGATCACGCTGCACCTGGGCTGCTTTCCCTTTTTCGACCAGTTGTTCCGGGGTAATATACCCTTTTTTTAGCGCGAGTTTAGCAAGGGCACTCATGATATCGGCAAAGCTCACATCCTGCGGGCAGACAAAAACACAACTGCGACAGCCAGAACAGTACCAGAGCAGGTCTGAATCCAATAACCGCTCTTCCATACCCATTCGAACCATGTGGATAATCTTTCGGGGATCAAATTCCGGAATAGCCTGGCTGACAGGACAGGCACCGGAACATGCGCCACAGGAAAAACAGGAATTCAGGTGAGCGCCACCGGGTTCGGCAACAACCTCAGCGCTAAAACCAGCCTTTAAATCAAGTGTTTTTTTGGACATACCATCTCACCACAACAAACAGTTTTGTTTGTATTCTCAGCCTCTCATTTCCATTGAAATGAAAAAGCTGCAAATAAAAACAGTAGGATAGACATCAGGGGAAAGACAAAAATCCGGGAGGAAAAAAGATCTCCGGAATCTGCCTGTGGATTAAATAACCTACTGCGTTTAGGTCATTTTGTCAACGAATGGATAAAGAAGGAAGAAAGAGAGCATGCAAACACGCCTAAAAATCAAA
>QNYF01000179.1 GCA_003978695.1 Desulfobulbus sp.
ACATAATGTCTGGCGTGTATTGCAATAGGCTGTACGAAGTGGTATTTTTGTTCATTCGTAACTCTTCAGGTGGGTGCGAAAAAATTGCAGAACCACCGTCCTGTAACTGTCCAGGAGTGCCTTGGATTCGGAGTCTACGCTTACCTGTTTATTTAAGTCTGTGAAGCGTACTTGTGCTACTCGAACAGGCTTAAATGGACGAAGAGGTAAGCGTAGACTCCGTGAGGTGCTTTTGAATAGTTACGTTGTTTCTTCTACAGCGCAGTCTTTTGTCAGCCCGTTGTACACCATGCTGATTTATACGTCAAAAACAAAAGGTCTTAAGAACCTATGTCTGAAATAATAGAGAATTCGTCAAAGAATCATGATGGTCTGGTGGATTTGTTTTCCCGCACCATTTCCTATCTCCGGCTTTCACTGACTGATCGCTGTAATCTTAAATGCATGTATTGCGTTACAGAGGACGAGCGAAATGGCTGTCTGACCAAACTCAATCAGGACGAATTACTCACCTATGAGGAACTCCTCCGGGTCGTACGGGTAGCAGTTGATATGGGTATTTCCAAGTTGCGCCTTACCGGCGGTGAGCCGCTAGTGCGGAAAAATGTTATGCATTTTATTGAGCAACTGGGCACAATAAAGAATCTGCATGATATCAGAATCACCACCAATGCGGTACTCCTTGAACAGTATGCCGATCAGCTGGTTGCCGCTGGTGTCAATAAAATTAACATCAGCCTTGATACCCTGAAACCTGAACGGTTTGCCCAAATCACCGGCGTTGACTGTTTTGAAAAAGTGTGGCGAGGTATTGAAAAGGCAAGGACGGCCGGATTCTCACCGGTAAAATTAAACATGGTGGTCATGCGGGGAATTAATGATGACGAGCTGGTTGATTTTGCCAGGATGTCACGAGACACAAGTCTGCAGGTTCGCTATATTGAGTTTATGCCGGTTGGAGTCAGTTCCAGATGGGATAAGAACACGTATATGTCCAGTGATGAAATCAAAGAACGGATTGCTGTTCTTGGCGAGCTGATTCCCGATGTCGGCGGCAGGGCGGATGGTCCAGCCAGTGTTTTCAGGCTGGGCGAAGAGGCCAAGGGAAAACTCGGCTTTATCAGTCCCATCAGCCACCATTTCTGCGATAAATGCAACCGGCTGCGTTTAACTTCAGAGGGCATGCTCAGATCATGCCTGCTCCATGATGATGAAACCGACCTCCGTTCTGTTTTGCGCCAGGGGTGTTCAGATGAAGAAATTCAACAGACCCTGCTTACGGCCATTCGTAACAAACCCAAAGGTCATCAGATGGAAGAGCGCCTCAAGGAAACCGGTAGCGACTGTCACGGAAGAATGTCCCGCATTGGTGGATGATTGGTAGAAACTGCGTAACAATCCTGCCAGATAATCATGATGAACTGCTCTTTGGCATGCCTGCTGGATAGAAGGTAGTAAAAAAGGAACAGATGCTGGAATACAAAAATGCCGGTTACAGAAAAACGTCAATCTGAAACCGGCATGAGATAATTTTTTTGTAACTATTCAGGTAGCACCACGACTTTGGCATAACGTGTGGTCTGTAACTGTTGATTATTAAAAATAATTATTTGTATAAATATGTGTTTTTAGCACATACTTAACGATTGCAGAAAGAGATACCTCAGCTGATGGAAACGAGTTCCAGGGCAAAAGTCAGGTCTTTACCTGCCAGGGGCGGGTTGGCATCTAAAGTGATGTGTTCGTCCGTGACCTCGGTGATTTCGACCATAATAGGCTGATTTTCCGGCCCTGCCATCTGGAGTTTCTGTCCCACCTCGGGGTTGATATCTTTTGGTACCTGATCTCTTGGCGCGGTAATGATCATCTCTTCATTTCGCTGACCGTACGCTTTATCTGCCGGGATGGTGACAGTCTTTTTATCTCCGGCTTCCATGCCGATGACGGCTTCATCAAAGCCCGGAATCACCTGGCCGCTGCCAAGAGTGAATTCCAGCGGGTCATGCCCTTCAGAAGAGTCAAAGGTTTCACCGTCTTCCAGAGTGCCGGTGTAATGAATTTTTACGCTGTCTCCTTTTTTTGCAGCCATTGTATCTCCTTATTGTTGGTTTGTTGTACTCTCATCCCGTCGCACCGGGATGGGGGACAGTATTTCATGTGATCAGCCGATACTTGTAAGACCGGTTTTACGTTTGTCACTGCTTAAAATGCTTTCTCTGTAATTGGCTGTTTATAGCAGAATTATTATCAGCTGTGGATTCCCTCTTTTCGAGCAGATAACCAAGGCCTGAACAGGCTGGACATTCTTCATCTGTGAGCAGAAAGCGGCTCTCGCCCTGGAAAAAACTGATCTGGCCACTCCCCCCACAGGTCGGGCAGACGGGTTGATCTTTGTCAGGCTGTACCATCCTTTATATTCTCCAATTCCTCCCAGCGCTCATACAACCTGCTTATTTCCTGCTGGATGGTTTCAAGTTGTTGCCAGCATTCTTTGAGTTTGTCTGGAGAGGCTGCAGTGTCAGGTTGCTGCATAAGGGTTTCAAGCTTTACCTGCTGTTGTTCTGCGGCGGCTATTTTCTCTTCTATCTGGTCATAGTCTCGTTGATCCATGTAGGAGAGCTTACCGGTTTTTTTCTTTTTTCCCGGTTGAGTCTGGTTTCGGTCGGGATCAGTTTTGTTCTTTTCTGGTGCTGTTTGTCGAATATCATTGAGCCATTGTTCGTAATCTGCAAAATAGCCGACTTGACCTCTGCCATTAAAGCCGAGCACAGTATCACATATGCGATCTAACATGAAACGGTCGTGGGTGACCAGCACCAATGCCCCGGCAAACTCCTTGAGGCTTTCCTCAAGGACATTGAGTGAGGGGATATCAAGATCATTTGTCGGTTCATCGAGCAGAAGAATATCAGCTGGTTTACGCATGAGCGAGGCAATAAGAATTCGAGCCTGTTCACCTCCAGACAGTCGTGAAACCGGGGTTTCCAGCTGGTCAGTTCGAAAAAGAAAACGTTTTGCCCAGGAGACAACATGGATTGAACGGTCCTGATAGACAATTGAATCGCCGTCCGGTGCCAGGGCTCTTCTAAGGGTCTGATTTTGGTCGAGTTGTTCTCTTTTCTGGTCGAAGTTGACAATGCGCACATTTTCTGCTGTTTTGATTACACCGCTGTCAGGTCGCAGGCCCTCACCATGCGCAGATCCAGCAAGAATCTGCATGAGCGTTGATTTACCGCAGCCGTTGTTGCCGAGCAGGCCAAGGCGGGTGCCGGGAGAGAGAATAATATCAAGTTCTGAAAATAAAATATGACCGTCAAACCCCTTGGAAATATTTTCTGCGGTGAGCAGTTTTTTGGTTTTACGGTTGGTGGCATCAAATTGTATGTTGACGCTGCCACCGGCACGGTTACGGGTTTTTACTCTGGCCAGTTCATCCTGCAGACGATACGCTTCATCTTTTCTGTACTTTGCCTTGGTTGCCCGGGCCTTTGGACCTCTGCGAAGCCATTCTGTCTCACGCCGTACTTTGTTGGCAAGTCGTTCTTCATGCTCCTGCTGCTGGCTGAGAAATTCCTCTTTTTTATCAAGAAAGGTCGAATAACTGCCGTTAACCTGAAATGTCCCTTCCGGGTATGCGGCAGAAAGCTCGATAATGCGGTTGACTGTGTTTTCCAGAAAACGGCGGTCATGGCTTACCATAACAAAAGCATCAGGAGATTCAGGTAGAGATGATCCAAGCATCTTTTCCAGCCAGAGAATACCTTTGATATCAAGATGGTTGGTTGGCTCGTCCATAACCAGAATATCCGGGTGGACAACAAGTGATCTGCATATGGATAATCTTTTGCGCCAGCCGCCGGAAAGCAGCCGAACAGGAACTTCCGGGTCTGTAAATTCAGCCCGGCTGAGAAGAGTGCTGACCCGGTTGAACTGCTCTGTTCCGTCAAGGTTAAGGCTTGTCAGGGCAGAATAGAGGTTGTCGCTGAGCGATTTGTCTTCAGCAAAAATGTCTTTCTGGTCAAGATAGCTCAAGCGGACGTGTTTTTTTTGATACAATCTGCCGGTATCAGGTTCGATAATACCGCAGAGAATCTTTAATAGAGTGGACTTGCCTGATCCGTTGGGACCTATTAAACCGATCTTCTCTCCCTTGCTGACAACGAGGTTTACATCCGTAAACAGGGTTTGGGCTCCGAAAGATTTACTGAGTTCCTTGCAGGAAAGAAGATATGGCATGATGCTTTTTTAAAGGAAAAGGTGTGAGAAAAAAACAGAAACAGGGCAGTTTGCAGTTGGGGCCGCAAACTGCCGGATGTTAGTTGAGCAGATCAATATTGTCTGCCCGGGGATAGGAACCGAGCCATTCATAATAAGGACAGATCTGTTTTAGTATTGAGCATCCTTCCTGGATGACCGGATCTTCCATGTGTCCCAGCATATCCATGAAAAACAGATATTTCCATTGCTTGCCTTTTATTGGACGTGATTCCAGCTTTGCCAGGTTGATGTTTTTTGCAGAAA
>QNYF01000219.1 GCA_003978695.1 Desulfobulbus sp.
AGGGGTACCTGCTACAAAAAAGTTGAATCCCCTTCGCATCTTTATACAGTCAAAAATACAGACCTGTGCGCATTGACCGCATTGCAGACAGCGGGACAAGAATTCTTTTTCACTCCTTGCCCCGGGTGGTCTTAAAAAAAGAGTACTTGAGCGCATAGCTGCCACCTTAATCAGTTGTGATTACCAGCCAAATTCAGCCATCATTACCGAAATTTGCCACGGAGCCGTAGAAGCGGCTTAAGCCGCGAATTATGCTGGCTGGTCAGAGACGCTTTTCTCGTTCACGACCAACATTTTCGCGACTAAAGTCGCTCCTGCAGCGCCACATTATAAATAAAGTTGGCCGGGAATGAGTGGTAATCACATAATCAATTGCCTAACCGGCACACTGTCATATTCTGTTTTAAGAGCTGCCTTTCAGCAATACAAGCGTGCATATGTCCAATAATGATTAAAAAAGAGGGCACATACGCTCAACGCAGTGCCCTTGCTGTGCCTATTGAATATCAATACCTGGTTTCTTTTTCATCAGCTTACGCAGGCTTAAGTTTGTTTCGATATTACCGTCCTCATCCATTTCATCCTCTATGGTCAGGTAAGTCGTATAAATGGTCAACACTCCATTGAGCTGTTTAACCCTATCCATAACCTGTTCTATCTGATCAGAAACCGTTTCACACACCACAACCACATACTGATCTTCATGGATTCCATAGGTGGTCATCTCTTCCATTTGACCAACTTTTTCCTCAACTGTTTCCACATCTTCCTTAAGCACATGGACCAGCAAACCCATTATAGCCATAAAATCAGGCCTTTTTTATCCGAACAGCACAAATCTTGTACTCTGGCTGTTTGGATCCCTTGTCAAAGGCGTTGAGGGTAAGTTTATTGATCATCAGATTGGCATCATACCAGGGCACAAAAACAAGGCCTGGACGACAAACATCACTGACCTTTGCCTGAAAGACCATCTTGCCACGGCGGGTTTCAAGCTCAACATTGTCACCGTTTTTAATGCTCAACTTGCTGGCATCTTCTTCATTGACCTCTACATAGGCCTTGGGAAAAGATCGCCTCAGCTCAGGTACCTTCATGGTCATGGTGCCGGTATGCCAGTGGTCAATGACCCGGCCGGTGGTGAGCACCATGGGATACTCGGCATCCGGCTCTTCAGCAGCAGGTGCATAAGGACGCATCCACAGTTTCGCCTTGCCGTCAGGGTAACCGTAATACCAGTACTTGTTTTTATAATCCTTAGGGATATTAGGATCTTCACCGCGAACATATCTGATTTTAGTACCGGGGTGATCCTCTGTGGGGCAAGGCCAGCGAAGACCTGACTCCTTTTCCTGGCGGGCTCTTGTCATTCCCTTAAAGTTATAAGGAGTGGCAGAGCTGACCTCACGCCATTCGTCCCAGACATCATCAACATTCTTAAATGGAATGACTTTAGGATCAACCCCCATCCGTTTGGCAAAATCAAGCAGAATATCAATGTCTGACTTGCATTCGCCCATGGGTTCAACCGCCTGCATGAGGAGAGAATACCGTCGTTCTGAACAACCATACACTCCTCGTTTTTCACACCAGAAGGCAGGAGGCAGCAAAACATCACAATATTTCACCGTTTCAGCATCCATAAACGGCTCGCTGAGTACCATAAAATTGTCTTTCCGCTTCATTCCCTCGGTGTACATATTAACATTGGGTAGAGAATGGGCAGGATTAGTACAGAGCACAAACATCGCCTTGACTTTTGCCTCTGAAAAGGCATTCCACAGGGCAATGGTGTGCAGGCCGGGTTTAGGTGCAATGGTTCCGGGTTTAAGCCCCCATTGTTTCTCAAGCTGGGCGCGATGGGCCGCCTTTTTAATAACTCTTCCAGCCGGAAGAAGATGACACAGGCTGCCTGTATCACGAACGCCTCCACAGGCGTTGGGCTGGCCGGTAAGAGAAAAATTCGTTGCGCCGCGTTTGCCGATCTGCCCTGTCAGCAGGTGAAGATTTGTCACCAGGTTGTTGGCCCAGACACCACGTATACGCTGGTTAAGCCCCATGGTCCAGAACGAGACAGTACCTGATGAGCTGGCAAACATCTTTGCAATACGGCGAATTTGATCTGCCGGGACACCGGAAATCTTCTCGGCTTTTTCCGGTGTATAATCTTCAAGGAATTTTTGATAGGCTTTAAAATCAACTTTTTTCTTCTTATTGGTCATGAAATTGACATACTTATCGTAAAAGCGAGGATTATCAAGCTCCTCCTGAATAATCACATAGGCCATGGCGTTCAGTATGGCAAGATCCGTTCCGGGTTTAAACGAAACATGCTCATCGGCAATACGGGCAGTGTTGGTTTTACGCGGGTCAACCACAATGACCTTAACGTTGGGATCAGCCTGCTTACGCGAAGCCACTCGTTTAAAAAGAATCGGATGACACTCAGACATGTTCGACCCGATAATAAAAAAGCAGGTAGCAGCATCAATATCTTCATAGCTGCCGCTGGGCTCATCTTTACCAAAACTGGTCACATAGCCGCCAACTGCAGAGGCCATGCAAAGGCGTGGATTTCCTTCAACATTATTTGATCTTAAACCGGCTTTCCATATTTTGTTTGCCAGATAAGACTCTTCAGTCAAAGCCTGACCCGAGCCATAATAGGCAATTGACGTTGGGCCATGTTCTTTGAGCGCAGTTTTAAACTTTGAAACAACCAGTTCCATGGCTTCATCCCAGGTAGCTGCCTGTAATTGGCCATCTTTACGAATATAGGGTTTTGTAACCCGTTCTTTTGCATAAACAATTGGCGGCATGAGCGCCCCTTTGAGACAGAGAAATCCTTTATTATGATTATTCGGATCGCCCTTGACAGTAACGACTTTTCCACCTTTAACGCCAATCATAACCCCGCAACCGGTACCACAAAAACGACAAACCGCTTTTACCCATTTATCAGGTTCAGCTGCAGCCGCTTCTTTCAACATGGGCAATGAACCGTTCAGGGCCATAATTGCTGAGGATGCGGCAGCAGTCTTCAATACATCACGTCTGGTCAGCTTCATTCTTTACCTCATTCGTTTCTATGATTTCTATCCTGCTCATTATCCTGCGTTGCGAATACCCGTTATTGAGATTTACTCTGAGTTTTTTTATACGCATCATGATGGAGTGAATCCTGATGAAAAGGATGACATTTCACACAGTTCAGCTTTACACCAAATTTCGCTTCCATTCTCTTCATAGCCGGGTCATGGCATTTTTGACACACGGCCTTGGGATCGGGAGAGACTGTCCACGGGATTGAGCCTTTGCCATCGGGCTGGCCATGACAGACAAAACATTTTACCAATATCATTCCATGCTTGGATTCGTACCAATTCTGCGCAATTTTCGGTGTCGCAATTTTATGGCAGGCATAACAGTCAAAGGCGTCATCAGTAGGAATAAGATGTTTTAATCCTGCGCCCTGTACGGATAAAGGAGAAAATCCATAAAGAAGGAGACCAACGAACCCTGCAAGAATACCGGGATATATTTTCAGCATGCGTGTATTTTGACAATTCCTTTTCATTTTTTTGCTCCTCCCTTATCAGCACCTGCAGCGGCATTTTTCTTTAACCTGCTGGCAAAGTCGGCATTCATTGGCATACTCCGGTCAAACTCGGGTAAATGGGCGATATTTATATGACAGCCGGCACAGGTTCTTCTGGTTTCACCATTTTTGCCTAAAAAAGCATCATGGCATAACCTGCCGATCTCGGAAATAGGTTCATCTTTGATGTTTTTGTACAGATCCTTGTGACAGGCCTGACATTTCTCAGCTCGAATCGCCTTTCTGGCATTTGCCTGTAACTTTCGCCGGTCAAATGCCCCAGGCGGAAATATTTTTTTATCGTAATACTCATCACGAGCGTAATAACTTGTCAGTGAATCAAAATGAAATGTATGGCATTGCTCACAGCTGATCACTTTTTTATCCTTATCAAAGGCATGGACAGAACTCTTTAACTCCGTCTGATACATTTTCACATCGTGACAACGCATACACTCTTCAACCACAGGGCGGGCAGGTTTTTCTGAAGAGAGCTGCATACCCTCCTCTGAAGCCAGGGCTTGCACACTGCAACCTGCTCCAAACACAAGCACAGCCAGCAGCTGTAAAAAACATGAGTTGTTGAACAAACAGGATTTCATCATATTTCCCCCTTATACACATCATTAATGCTCATTACTCTTCCCTCACCCAACACTTGAAATGCTGATAACTATCCAGTTACAGCACGATGCTTCTGCAAGTTTCTTCTGCAAGTTTTTCGTACCCATCTTAATTGTTACAAATGCTGAAACAAAATTTACGAATATGTACAACATATAAAGATGTTACATGAAGTTATCGTCTACGGTATCATTGTTTAAATAGGCCATATGAACACGAGTAACAGGAGCCAGGACATTGATATTTTCAATCACCGTATTCATTGTTGCTTCATCCT
>QNYF01000127.1 GCA_003978695.1 Desulfobulbus sp.
AAGAGCCCTGCGTAAGACCCGCTGGTGGCAGCAGGTAACAGCGGCAGGAACCTGCCATTACTGCGGTAAAAAGGTCGGCTTTAAAAAACTGACCATGGACCATGTTGTGCCTCTCTCCCGTGGCGGCCGCTCAACCAAGGGCAATATTGTTCCCTGCTGCAAGCAATGCAATAATGCCAAAAAAACGGACCTGCCACCAGAGCTTGAAAATCTCTGATTGTAGCTATGCAGTTATAAAACAGTGATTCTGCAGGCTTTTCGCACCCAGCTGAAGAGTTACCTCTGATTTTCCCCTGTCTTTTCTCTGCGCTTTCTTTTTCCCTTTTTGATCTTTATCAAGGAAGAAAAATCCACGTTGAATTATTGTCGCTGTATTAAGACATTTTTTTAATGCGTAAAACGTACAGAAAGAGTAAAAACGACAATTCAATTGCTAACAGGTTGTTTTTCCCTGCTCAATGCTTAATATAGCAGGGAAGAGAAAAACAACGTATTTCAGGAATAGATTTTTTTTAACAAGATTAGAGTATTATGAGTTTTTTAGAAGGATTACTCTGGCTAACGCTCAACATATACCACGAGGCCCGCAGCGAGCCGCAAATAGGCCAGCTTGCGGTAGCCCATGTAACGTTAAACAGAGCCGCCCAAAAACATGAAAGTGTGGAAGAAGTTGTCAGAGAACCCTACCAGTTCAGCTGGACATTCCAAAAAAATTCTTACCTCCCAACTGAAGCCGATGCCTTTGTCAACTGCCTGAAAACAGCGCTTGAGGCCATGACAACACCAGATTTCACCAAGGGAGCCACCTTTTATCACAGACAGGATGTCCACCCCGACTGGGCAGAAGGGATGACCTATGTCGCCCAGTATGGAGTGCATAAGTTTTACAAGGAATAGTCGTAACCGTTCAGGATATTGGTTCTGCAAGTTTTTCGCAGCCACCTGAAGAGTGACGAATAGTCTTAATCTCGCTGTACATAGCAGTAAAAAAGCCTTTCCGGTAAGCCCCGGAAAGGCTTTTTTATTAATCCACATACTCTACGAAACTTAAGTGGGCTTTCTTAGCTGCAAGTTCACATCAAAAAACCTGCTCTGCCCAGATGGTTACGGTACAACGACATCCAGATCATAAGCTATTCTACATCCATAAAAGCGAAGATTAGTATAAGAAGCTGGATTTCCTGTTATTTTAAACAAAACATACGCTCCATAAAAATAATCGGACGTATCAATCTGAGGAAAAAGTATAGATTGCGTAGAAAACGCCTGAACAGCATCAGCACTTCCTGCAGTGGGCATATTAAACTGGTCTGTGATTCTTTCCTTATTCACATCATTAACAGAACGCCTCCACAAATAGGCAGGGCTATTGCCACTAATACTTTCAGTGCCATCATTGTCATATACGTAACAGGTAAAATCCTTGATCACGGAGTTATCAGGTAACTGCACGGGTGCGGCCATACCAGCTAACAATTGGGGACTCAACAGAGAAAACCAGTCTCCGGACACAAAATTTCCTCTGGGAGACGTATCAGAATACAAAACCGGAGTAAAGGCTGATACCGGTAAATTATAATACAGAGTTTGTGTTGCCGTTTTTACACTGCTGCCAAGGGGCACAACCACTACCTTATCAGCTCCGTATAAGACCGAGTTGATCAACATGACTAAACACAATGCAGCAGGTAACACTAATTTTTTTTTTAAATTCATGCGTCTCCTTTTTCTTTTATTAATACTCGATCAATCGAGAGGATCTCCAAGGCAAATTTGCTCATCTCCCCTCCACTACAAGCATTATAGAAAAATAAAGATTATTAAACAAGGCGTATTAGTATAAAGGTAAATCAAAAACCCTTTCCGATCACCCCGGAAAGGGTTTTTTTACTACTCAAATGACCAGGGATATTCCTCCCTGGCATTATGTCGACTGCTCCAGGCTTACATCAGCCCCTCAACTGTCCTGGCAATGGACTCACCATCAAGCCCCTGCTGCCTGTACAGATCTGCAGGCTTGCCCGAACCGCCGTAATGTTTTACTCCAAGACGTTTGAGCTGTGTTGTTACGCCTTTTTCAACCAGAGTGACAGCAACCGATGCGCCCAGGCCGGTTTCAGCGTGGTGATCTTCAACTGTTACTATGGGGCCAATACCTGCCGCCTCCACCACAGCGTCAACGTCAAGCGGCAGCAGAGAGGCCATATTCAGCACACCAACAGACTTTCCACTATCTTTTAAAATCTGCCATGCCTGCATACAGGCAGGAGTGACGGAGCCATAGGTAATGATGGTTGCGTCTGTTCCTCGCCGCAGCCAGTCTGCCCTGCCAGGCTTGAAAGTGTAGTCGGCGTCAAAAAATACCGAGCCGTCTTCCTTGGTGATCATGCCCATTTTAGAACGCCCCATGCCCACAAAAAAGTTTCCTGGCTGCGTGGCAATATAGCGGGTTATCCGGTCTGTCTGATTAGGATCTGCAGGCATAAACACGGAAAAACGAAAACAGTTTTTCAAAAGCCCCAGGTAATCGATACATTGATGGGTAGGTCCGTCTTCGCCAACATCAAGCCCCACATGGGTGATATTTGCATGATTGAAATCATTGAGCCGGTTCTGATTGTACACCTCAGAAACAGCAAACGAACCAAAGGTCGAGAAAAAAGTGACCATATTCTCACAGCTCATTGCGCCACTGACCGCGGCTGCATGGTGTTCCTGAATGCCCAGTTCAAAATAGCCTTGAGGGGAATGTTTGTGAAAACCGCCCATCTTGACCGAACCTTCAAGATCACAGGAAACACCGGCAATCACCGGCGGCTGCCCAGGCTTGTTGTTGGCCTCTGCAAGACCCAGCAGCGCATTACCGTAACCGGAGCGGCAGTCGGTAATGGTGTCGGCATCATAGACGATGGGGTCACCGGGCAGAACATCCGGATAATCACTGCGAGGCGCCATAATGGTGTTTGTTTTAACCGGCTGCCTGCGTTTTTCCTGCCACTGCTCAAAATCGTTGTCCACGCCAAGCTCGGTTAACGCATCTGCCAGCATATCCGGTGGCAGGGGGGAACCATGGTATTTGGCTTTGTTTTCCATAAAAGAAATGCCTTTCCCCATGACTGTACGGGCAACGATGACTGTGGGCACGCCGCCTGTGTTCTGGTAGGCAGCACGCATGGCCTGAAAGATGCCGTTGTAGTCATGGCCATCCTCAAGGTAAACAACGTTCCAGCCCAGCACCCGGTACAGTTCACGGATTGACTGGGGCATAACATCTGCAGTATCACCACAGATCTGGAGATGGTTGCGGTCAACCAGTACCGTCAGATTATCAAGATGAAACTTATGCGCATGACGAATGGCTTCAACAATCTGCCCCTTCTGGTGTTCGCCATCACCCATCAGGCAAAATACCTGGTTGGGCTGCCCCTTGGTTTTAAAAGCCTGGGCCATACCCACGGCAGTTGAAAGCCCCTGGCCGAGATTACCTGTATCCCATTCAACACCAGGCACGATGGACTCCACATGACCGGGAAAACCAGAACCTGTTCGCCTGAAACCTTCAAGAAAATCATCTTCACTGAAATACCCGTTTTCAGCAAGTACGGCGTACACCCCCGGAGAAATATGGCCGATGGATTCAACCATGCGGTCACGTTCAGCCATGCGCGGGTTGGTGGGGTCGTTGTTGAGCAGGCCATAGGCCACAAGCAGCATATCAAGAGACGAAAGTGAGCCACCGGGATGGCCGGAGGAGGCAAGGCTTGTTGACAACAGAATACGGCGGGCGCACCGGGTACGCATTTCCTGCAGGGTTGCGATATCTGAGGTAGTCAACTCGGTTGCAGCCAGGTCTAGCTTCAAAACCATTTCAAACTCCGTGGTAATGTGTAGGTATCAGAAAACAGGATAAAAAAATATCCAGGCGGTAGACTATAACCGGTAAAAACAAGACAAATTACATTATTATTACCGGTAAAAAAACTGTAAATTGTTATAATACAATACAACAGAAACACAACAGGAAAAACCGTTGCAACACGTAAGATTTATCCATCCTGACAGGATATGCTCTACCTTTTTCCACGGTATTTTACGACCTGTAAAACAAACACCTGAAGAGGCAGTCTTTTGAAGTGTATTCAAATCAATGAAAAAAATATCGCCCACGAGCACATCTGCTGCGCCATAGGCAACGATAAAATTAATAAAGCACGATCCCGGACAAAAAAAGAATGGTTGCAGACCTGTTTGAATCACGGGCTTGTTTTTAAACGACTCGATGATCGGGGAAAGATGTTTATCGAATACATGCCCGTTGCACAGGCATGGAAGCCTGTCAAAGGAAGTTACATGCTTATCAACTGTCTCTGGGTCTCCGGCAAGTTCAAGGATAAGGGTATAGCAGCAACCCTGCTTGAAGAATGCATCCGGGACACAACCGAACAGGGCCTTGATGGTATCGTCGTGGTGACCAGCCCTAAAAAACGGCCTTTTCTAACAGACAAAAAATTCTTTATCCACAAAGGGTTTACTGTGGCCGATCAGGCTCCACCTTATTTTGAACTTCTGGTCCTGCCATCCAGAGCGAATGCTGAGGTGCCGAGGTTCACAGGAAATGCCAGAAACGGCACCTGTAAAGATGTCGAGGGTTTTACTTTTCTCTATTCCAATCAATGCCCGTTTACTGAAGAATATGTCCTCTCTTCAGCACGTCTTCTCGCCAGGAGAGCAATCCCGCATACTGTTCATAAAATAACCAGCTCTGCAGAAGCAAAAACCATTGGCAGCCCGTTTGGCACCCTTGGCATCTATTACAAGGGGCAACTCGTCACCCATGAATTGATGCCGGAAAAAAAGTTTCTGAAATTTATTACTGCCATTACACTCTGACATTTAACCAGCAGCGTGCACTACTAAACACAAACTGATCATTTTAGCACAGTACACTTCCTTTTACTCAGCCATTCAGGATGATATGAAACTCGACCGTCTTCTTTCCATTGTTATCATGCTGCTCAACCGGCAACGAGTACAGGCCAAAGACCTGGCTGATCACTTTGAAGTATCCACCCGCACAATATACCGGGATATTGAGGCTATAAACAGGGCTGGAATCCCCGTTGTCACGCATCAGGGAAACAAGGGGGGATTGGGAATTATTGACAGCTACAAACTTGACCGGCAGGTATTAACACTCCAGGATATGGTCACTATGCTGTCAGTTCTCAAGGGCGTTAATTCAACCTTCAAAGATCAACAAATCAATAATGCCATTGAAAAAATTCATGCCCTGGTCCCTGAACACAAACAGGAATTTGTCAAAAATCATGTTGATCAGATCATGATCGATGTCATGCCCTGGGGATCAAGCCTGAAGCATAAGGAAAAGATGATGACTCTCCAGCAGGCTATTGCCAAAAACCAGGCCTGTGACATCTCCTACCATGACAGCAATGGTGCAGCTTCGCACAGAACAGTAGAACCTATGACGCTTATTTTCAAGGCAACAGCCTGGTACCTGTTTGCCTATTGCAGCCTTCGAAATGATTTCAGGTTGTTTAAAGTCAATCGAATACGTAATCTTCAGGTACTGCCGGAAACGTTTACAAGAAAAAATGGTAAATACCAGCATTATGACACAATGCCAGATGACTCCACAGAGATGATTTCACTGGTTATTAGATTTTCCCGGATAATACGGCATACTGTAGAAGAATATTTCGAAAAATCGCAACTCAAATATCTGGAATGCGGCGATATAATTGCGACCTTTGAGCTTCCTGATAATGACTGGGTCATCTCGTATATCCTCAGCCTGGGGGACAACGCTGAGGTTATTAAACCACAGCGGTTACGGACACTGTTACGGAAAAAAGCAGAAAAAATCACCCGGCTTTACAAACTGGACATACAGGTGTCATAGCTGTTTGCTAATCTATAAAAAATAACGGGGGCCGGCATCGCCTGCAACCAGATAAATACGCATAAATGAGCAGAATCCAGCCTCTGTTTTTTTGTAACTTTTCAGCTGCACCCCATCTTGCGACAATCAGGCCACCTCACATAGGCGGGCTATAGTTCGTTGGCCTGCTTGCCACAATATGAGGCACATCTGAAAAGTTACAGACCACACGTTATGCAAAAGTCGTGGTGCTACCTGAATAGTTACGTTTTTTTCGTGTATACCGGGGCAAAAGCCGCTCCGGCAGTATTTTCCTGTTTTTTAAGATAGCAATCCAGCTTTATGGCAACAACCGGGAGGACAACATGTTCAAAAGTATTCTTCTTCTTAGCGTAATCGCAGTGGTAGTCGGGGCATCCTACCTTTTTTCGATGGTCAAGGGGCCTGATTTACGCAGGTATGAGTCGTTAAAAAAACCACGAATTACAACGCTGCCGGACACCCTGGTGCTGGAAGTCCCTTTTGAAACTTCAACAGATGGATTAAAAAACGTTTTTGGTTTCCTGTTTAAAACCTATTTCAAGATCAAGGGTGTCCCTAAAAAGGCAAGCGCAATGATGCCGGCTATTGCCAGATACGAGAACAATCTTGACTTTGCCATGGAAAAATCCGAACGAGCAGAGGCCTTTAAAAATATAGTCTGGAAAGGCGTGGCCGCGATACCGCTTACCATTGACCTCCAGAAAATTCCCGTTGTGGAACACGAGACATTTTCTGCCCGTCTGGCTCGCTGGCATTATGGTGAGACTGCGGAAATCCTCCACATCGGTCCCTATGAAAAAGAGGCTCCCACTATCCAGAAAATTCGAGAATTTATTGCAAGCCAGGGATATGAAATCTCAGGTTATCACGAAGAAGTCTATCTGCGGGGACCGGGTCTGCCCTGGAACAGGCCGAAAAATTATTATACCATTATCCGATATCCGGTCCGGAAAAAAAG
>QNYF01000109.1 GCA_003978695.1 Desulfobulbus sp.
CAATCAGGCCGCCTCACATAGGCGGGCTATAGTTCGTTGGCCTGCTTGCCACAATATGGGGTACATCTGAACAGTTACAGACCACGCGTTATGCCAAAGTCTTGGTGCTACCTGAATAATTACAAAACTGTAATGATGCTTTTTACAAAACAGTGCGACAAACGCTTATTCCTCATTCATCCAGAAGGGTTTGAAACTACGCAGAGGTTCAAACACCCCTTGGGCGGTTACCTGACCATGGCTCAAAATCGCTGGGCCAGAGGGGGTGATAACAGATCTTTTTGCCCCTCTTCCCTCGATAACAATCCCGCCGTTTTTGGGATCTACCGGGACAAATTTCTGATGGGTATCCGGATATTTGAGGCTGATACCATTAAAAACAAGATCTACGGTGTCAAGCTTGTCTCCGACCTGCTCCTGTTGGTAAAGAAACCGGGCAATGCCGCTCCATGCGTGTAATGCTCCCTGCGCTCCTGTAATATGCGTATTTCCTTTTTTCATGGACGTATTGCTGTCAAAACCTACATATACACCTACCGTATATCCGGGAATAAAAGTTAAAGCCGCTCCTTCCGGCGCAATCCCGACGGGTACATAGCCCATAAATGATGCATTTCGATAATCATTAGCTGTTCCGGTTTTACCAAGAAGCGGAAGCGGCAGGTTCATTTTTTCAAGTTCTTTTTGCCGGGAATCAACAGTACTGACCAGCCTCACGTTTTTTCTGGCATAATGCCCGGTGCCATAATGTACTGTATTTTCAAGGATGTTACTTATTGACGAGCTCGTCTGTGGATCATAAACCTTATGGACATTTGGTTCTCGCTCATAGATTATTTCTCCATCCGGTCCTTCAATCCTTTCAATGATTGCCAGACCATCCTGATCTTCTGCTTCCGACTTTTCTGGCGTATTATCTTCAGGGCATAAAACTTTATACCGATTCCCAGTGACCAGCGTTTGGTACATACGCACTGATTCGGCAAGAGAAACGACATTGGAACCAAGTGGAAAAGAAAGAACAGGCTTCAAAGTACTTGTTATTCCCGCTTCGTGCCCCAAGGCAATAAGATATTGGAGCCCCAGCATTACCTTATAATCCCGGACGTCTGCGAGTATCTCCATTGAATATGGTTTATGTTCTGCAAGAAGAGCACGTTCTGCTTCCATCTGCTGTTGTACCTGGTTGACTGCATAGGAACTGACGTGGCCGTTCAGCAAAATATCTTCCCAGAACTGTCCTGTTTCACCTGGCAGCATTCCGTCCAGTCGGCTAAAAATATCCTGATCGCTGAGCATCTGCCATGTATCGGGAATTTTTCGTTTACTTGATTTAAGAAAAATGATGTTGTCTTTTTCATCGAGAAAGAATGTTCCTTCAGGGCGGGCAACCGGCTGGCTGTCAAAGAAATCAAGCGGAGTTGTTGCCAGATGCATTTGTGAATACGTATACTCCCGATATTGAAACAATGCTTTCTGGACACTCTGTAATACTAAAAAATTACGGCTCAGGAGCGAAGCCCTGAGATAGAGTTCAGACCTTTGCCGGTTTTTCAGTTTCCGGCTTTTAAGAGCTATAATCTGATCTGCGCGAAAATTATCAAACCGGAGTCCATATGGCAGGTGTTTCAGCTGCTGATAATCTTCTACTCTGTTGTCGAAAAGAAAGTCAGCTTCAAGGCTTTTAACAGCTCTGTCATAAGCGGCACGTTCCAGTGTGCTGCGTGTCACACGAATGCCATAGGTGTCTCTGATGCGTTCTTTAAACTGCTGATAGTTCTCCTGTGGTTCCGGGGCCATATGCAGACGTGCGGCCAGAGCCTGCATCTGAGGAAGGGTGAGATGATCTGTCAAATGGTAGAGCAGCCAGACGGCGGCCACATTTTCCGACTTTACTCCTGCCCAGCTCATGGAAACAAAATCAAAAGGACTGTGATGGTCAGGCCGTGGAAAATAGGGACGCCCCATGAAGACAAAAACATTACGGCGATTATCCAGCAGGTCTACTGGGTTCCAGCCAAGCTGGAGTGCTGCTGAAAAAACAAATGGTTTAAAAGTTGAGCCCATAAGCCGCTTTGCCGAAACCGCACGGTTATAAAAACGATTTTCCATACCACCGGCCATGGCACGGATAAGTCCCCGCTGCATTACCAGGGCTGCGCCCTGCAATTTGGGATAGCGTTCAAGATCACAGGTAGGCGCACCATCAAACAGATCGACTTCACGCACACTCACATAAACGCGGTCTCCAACCTGCAAACGGGATAACAGCTCAGCAAGAGCTTTTTTGCCGGATTTTGCGTTACGGCCTTTGTTGTATTTGATCAGGGCTTCAGCCATCCTGGCAAGCCCCTGCCCGTCGATAAAACCTTCCGGTTGTTTAGGTCCGAAACGAACAGTAAGGACCGGATTTTCTTTTTCCTTGATATTACGCTTGGTAATCGTGCCAAACAGAAAAGCCTTTTCCTTTATTATTCCGGTTTGCTGGTGTTGTTTTTCTGTATATTCTTCCTGAACGTCTCTCCTGGTATATCCACGAAGCCGGACATCAAGCCGGGAAAGTTCACGACGCAGGTTATAGAGAGTTGCTTCCTGCAGGTTCTGGTCAACAGAACTGATAATACGTGCACCTGAAGTGGAAATATTTGAAATACCATGTTCTTCAAGTGCCTGTGAGATAACTTGAGTGGCAAGTCCTTCCTTGACAAGATCCATGACTGTATTTAAGGCAAAGCTGGTTTTTCCCTGGTTGAAAACAATATCCCGTTCTATTGCCAGGTCATACTCCTTCTGGCTTATCATCCCCTGTTTGAGCATATTGCCCAGTACATACGCTGCCCGCTCATCCGCACGCACGAGCGCCTTTCGTGCGTCTTTCCTGTTTTTTTTGGTAAACGGGTTATAATAATTGGGTCTTTTAACTGATCCGGCAATAAAGGCAGCTTCAAGAAGACTCAGATCAGCGGCATCCTTATCAAAATAATACCTGGCCGCAACCCCCAGACCATGCCCGTTCCCGCTCACATAGAACTGGTTGGCATAAAACTCGAGAATCTTTTCTTTGGAAAATTTATTTTCTAGACGGAGGGCATACAAGAGTTCCTTGAGCTTTGCCTTATAACTACGTGATTTTCGTTTAAACAAATTTTTTGCGGTCTGCTGAGTTAATGTGCTGCCACCCTGTACTACCCGGCCTGCTTTGTAGTTGGCAATCATGGCTCTGACAATGCCGGGAAGATCCACACCATAATGGGTAAAAAAATGTTTGTCTTCCGCTGCTACAATAGCATTCACAAAATTTTTGGGAATCTGATCAAATTTAAGATACTGACGATGGATATCTTTGAACAAAACACCAATCTTCTGCTCACCGTCCCGGTAATACACCGGGCTTTCCTGACCAAGGATCGATTCAATAGCGGATTCTTCCATTTCAGGACATGGTGTTTTGACCACAAGATGATAAACGACCCCGACACCGGCGGCTGCCGCAATCAGGCCGAGAAGCACAAAAGTCAATACAGTATATTTCAAAAAACGCAGCATAAGAATAAAGAGCGTGGAGTACGCTTCAGAAGAAAAAATTTACAAAAGTAGAAATCCTTAGAATTGTCGTTGGGCGAGTAAATGAAAACAGTATCAGGACCTCCTGAGTACAAAATACGTAACTTATCAGTTACAGGCCACACGTTATGCCAAAGTCGTGGTGCTACCTGAGTTACCAAAATACAATGATTCTTTTTTTATCTCCAAATAAAAAATCTGCAGAACAGTTGTAAATCATAAGGTGAACAATTGTCAACGATATGTTTTTCCTTGAAAAATATGCCATTTTAGTGGTAGATAAGTTGTAAAAATAACAAGTTACAGGTGGCCGACTTGTTACGTAACTTTAAATGATATGTGATTCAGGCAAGTTACGTGCAGAGTCCACCGGAGTGAAGCATGAAAAAACAATGGATTCGTTTTACCCCCTGTCTTTCTTTTTCTCTTTTATTTTTCCTTTCAGCCTGTTCATCGTACAATACTTCTTCTGTTTCCCGGACCAACCATCCCGATATTTCTCTTACCTGCGACAACGATCAGTATCGTGAGTCCATGATAATTCCTGTGGAATCAGAGCAGGATCTGGAAGAAGAGCTTGCCGGACTGGAAAAACTTGGCAACTGGAAGAATAGTTCCGGTGCTGAGGCGCAGGAGCAGAAGGGAATCGTCTATGATTTCCCTGTCACCATCAATCCCCAGGTAGAATTCTATATCGACCTGTTTCAGAATAAACAAAAGAAGTATTTCAAACACTGGCTGGAAAGATCGACCAGGTATCTTCCCGTCATACGACGTGAGCTGGCTGCGGCAGGATTGCCGCAGGACCTGGCGTATCTTGCTATGATTGAATCAGGATTTAATCCTTCGGCATACTCACATGCCCATGCTGCCGGGTTATGGCAGTTTATCCGGGGAACAGGTAAAATATACGGGTTA
>QNYF01000212.1 GCA_003978695.1 Desulfobulbus sp.
TACTCGTCACGGGGAGCGGCTGGCTTCTCCTTTTCTCCGGTTATAAACTCATGTCTGTCCCCTGGACTGCAATCTCTTTCCATACTTGGGCAGGAATTCTTTATCTGGCTCTGTTTTGCACCATGATTTCTTTTTTTCTCAGTCAGTTTTCCACCCTTTACCTGGGCCCCACCCGGGTAATGGCATACAGTTATCTCTACCCTCCATTCATTCTGGCTCTTGACTGGGTTTTCAACAAACAGTTTCTCCCTCTACAGGCTCTACCCGGTATTGCTCTCATTGTTCTTGCCATGTTTATTGTCCAGCATGGAGCAAACAGCGATAAAACAAAAACCACTGCCGCGCAAAAGGCTCAGCAAAGAGTTATTCAATAACAACCTGGACAAAGCAACTGCATAAAAAAACCCGAATCAATTTCGAACAGAATTGACTCGGGATAAATCCAGATAATGCGCAGAAAACAATCTACGTAATGTTGACTTACGCGTAACTCTTCAGCTGCACTTCACGGAGTCTACGCTTACCTTTTCGTCCATTGAGGTCTGCTCGAGGACCACAAGTACGCTTCACAGCAAAGCAGCTTTGGCAAGTGCGGCAAGGGTTGTTTCACGCTGGGTGTCACTTAGCTTCACAGGTATCTGATAAACCAGAGTTCGGCTCATTAACTCGCTTGACGCAGGCAGCATTTCAGGATCATAAATGAACCGTCGCTTTCCGTGGGCCTCAAAAGGCCAGCCATTGTGACAAAGCGTTTTCCCTTCAAGAAGATGTTCCCATTGCGGGTAAAAATGCCAGGTGTTTTCTGCAAAGTTAATTGCTCCTGCACCATTATCCCGCAGGACCTGATTAACTTTTGCTGCCTGTTCACTGTCCGGAAGCATAAAAGCAAAAAATGTAGCAGAATCTCCCTTCTCATCAAGGATTTCCCGAAAGGTTACTCCGGCAATCTTTGCGGCAGTTTCCTTGAATATTGCCTTATGCTCTCTTTGAGAATCACACATGGCATCAAGTTTGGCAAGCTGGGCCAGCCCCATGGCTCCCTGCAGCTCCATCATGCGATAATTAAATCCGACAAAACTGCGCCCTTCCCCACCTCTGGCACCTGGATTAACTGTATGGTCATGCCCGTGGTCATGGTACTCTGAACAGTTGCGCCAAAGTGTTTCATCAGCAGTGATCACCATTCCACCTTCTCCAGTGGTCATGGTCTTTACGGAATCAAAAGAAAAGGTTCCACAGGTGCCAAACGTACCCAAATGCTGCCCGTTAAGCCTGGCACCTGCTGCCTGGGCAGTATCTTCGAGTACAGGTATGCCATGCTTATCGGCAATGGCTTTTATCTCGTGAATCCTTGCCGGTGCTCCAAGCATGTGTACCGGGATAATTGCCTTTGTTTTATCTGTAATCTTTTTTGCAAGGTCATCAGGATCCATATTCAGGGTCTGATCGACCTCGGTAAAAACAGGTTGTGCTCCTATATCCAGAATTGCTTCCCAGGTCGCAACAAAGGTAAATCCCTGGGTAATGACCTCGTCTCCAATGCCAACCCCCATGGCAGTAAGCGCAACCTTAAGAGCCGCTGTTCCGGAAGTTACAGCCTGTGCATGCCTAGTACCTGTATATGTCGCAAACGCTTTTTCAAACTCCCGAACTTTATACACCCCTTTGCGCTGGTCACCAAACTCGTAACGAAACAGTACACCAGTGTCAAAAACTTCCAGAACCTGCTGTTTTTCCTCTTCACCAAAAACTTCAAAACCTGGCATCATCCACCTCAGATAATAATCCTTTTTTTAATTCGATTCTTCTCATCACAGAGTAAAATTGCAGGCGCATAGTCTGCAAGCTCGCTATCATCATAACTTCCATACGTCACGATGATGATAAGATCCCCAACATGCCCTTTCCGTGCTGCGGCACCATTGAGACCAATAACACCGGACCCGGCTTTACCCGCAATGGCATAGGTATCAAATCTTTCTCCATTGTTCACATTATAAACCTTAACCTGTTCAAACGGAATGATTCCTACCGCTTCCATGAGGTTACTGTCAATGGTCAGGCTGCCGTCATAGTTGAGATCCGCTTCGGTTATGGTTGCCCGGTGAATTTTCGCTTTAAGCATTATTCGCTGCATATTCTCTTTCCTGCTGAAAACTTAATCCTGATTTTGTAGAGGTTCCATCAGGTAACCGTTATCAATCAGCCTCACCTTGCCTCCAATTTTTACCGCAAGAGCCAAGACTGTCGTTTCATCAATGTGGGAAACCGGCTCCAGAGTTGACTGATTAAAAAAACTGATATAGTCAATCGTTGTTCCAGAATATGAATCAATCAGCATCCTCACCGCAGCGGCAAGAGTATCAACGTCCCGCTCTCCTGCGGCAACTTTTTTTTGCGCCAGTGCAATTGACTTTGAAAGGCTCAATGCGGACTCACGCATCGAAGCATCGAGATACGCATTTCGTGAACTCATTGCCAGCCCGTCATCTTCCCTGACAATTGGATGGGCAACAATGTGTACCGGAAAATTCAAATCAGTACACATTCTCCGAATAACAACAAGCTGCTGAAAATCTTTCTGGCCAAAAACAGCCTCATCCGGACAAACAATATTAAACAGTTTACTGACAACGGTGGTTACACCCGCAAAATGTCCTGGCCGGTCAGCCCCGCAAAGATGCTCCGTGAGTCCTCGTACCGACACTGTTGTCTGCGCTCCTTTGGGATACATAGCCTCCGTTTCCGGCACAAACAGCACGTCAGCCCCAACCTTATCTGCCAGCTCTTGATCACGTTCAAAATCTCTGGGGTAACTCGACAAATCTTCTCCGGGACCGAACTGGGTAGGATTAACAAAAAGGCTGACAACAACCCTGTCAGAACGCTGGCCGGCCAGCCGCATCAAACCAAGATGGCCTTCATGAAAAAACCCCATGGTGGGAACAAAACCTATTGTATCCCCGACCACGTGCTGTTTTTTTGACCATGCCGTCATTTCGGCAGGGTCCCGTATAATCTCCATCACTACTGCAAACGATTCAGGCTGGCCTGAACCATGGCCCTCACAGGATCATTCTGCCGGGGATCAGCCCCATCTCCTGCGGACAACAAAAGATACTGTTCATACATTTCTCTTGCTTTATCATTCTTGCCCTGGGCTTCATACACCCTGCCCAGCCTGTTGGCAGCATCCTTATCAAATCCATTAAATGTCTGTAATTCTTTATAAAGAGCAACAGCCTTGTCGAGCTGTTTTTCCTGTTCATAAAGTGCTCCGATATTCACCAGAAGAAGCGGTTTAAGCAGGTCATCTGATTTTAATGTACTGTTTATTTTAACAAGTTTATCCAGCGCATCAGCAAATTTTCCACCGGCCTGATCAATATGCGCCAACTCAATCCTGCTCCAGACGGCCGACGGTGTTGAACCATGTTCCTCGGCAACAGTTTGCAAGGCAGTTATTCTTGCGTCTCCCTCAAGCAGCATGGCCTGATCATAAGCTTTTGCCGCCTTATTAAATGTGTAATTCCGATATGATCCGTATAGAGACACAACCGTTACCACAGCCGCTACGATGCCAACAACAAGCCAGATGGTCCGCTGGTTCTTCCTTAAAAAATCGGTCAGTGCCGGGGGAAGGTTTAACTCGTCAAGAAAACCGGAAGTTTCGACTGCGGCGGTTTCTTCAATATGCTTCAAATCAAAGGCACTCTCTTGTTTAGCCATTTTATCTCGTACGTTATGTTCGTTTTTATAAACTCCACATTTTGTCAACAGAAAAAATGTGTCGTCCTTCTCTTGCGCTTACTCGCATGAGCCATTAATTATACTCCTGAATCAGGAAAAAAGCATTAACCTTTTCTCACTGACTCTCCCCTTTTTTTGGGGACGTACACATATCTTAACACGTTAATATTACAAACGATTACAAGGAATACAACTCCCATTGATGAATGAGCCAAAAATTTTCAGTGTAACAGAGCTGACCACGACCATAAAAAATGTGCTGGAACAACGTTATTCGTTTATCAGAGTAGCCGGAGAGGTGACAAACCTCAGAAAGCCGGGATCGGGTCACTGCTATTTTACCCTCAAAGACAATCACGCTCAAATCAAGACGGTACTCTTCAAAACACAGCAACGATACCTGGAAAAACAGCCCCAAAACGGACAAATGATTATCTGCCAGGGAAGAATCTCTGTCTATGAGCCACGGGGTGACTATCAGCTTATTGTGGATACCATTGATTTTCATGGTGCGGGCGCACTCCAGCTTGCCTTTGAACAATTAAAAGTAAAACTTGATGGCGAAGGCCTCTTTGACAGGGAGTCTAAAAAAAAGCTTCTTCTGTTTCCCCGACACATAACGCTGGTCACATCTCCAACAGGTGCTGCTGTTCATGATTTTATAACAATAGCCCTCAAAAGACTCCCGCAGATTCGTCT
>QNYF01000163.1 GCA_003978695.1 Desulfobulbus sp.
ACTGAATAGTTACGTTTGGAATAATCAATCCCGGTGAGGTATGATTTTCCCGGCGCATTTTCGCAAAAGGCGTGAGATTGAGGTAAAAAAAGCATGGTTTTTCCAAGAATACCGGAGTTCCATCCGTGAAACCGTTAACACGCTCTTCCCTTATATTGGTGCTGGTGCTGGGAGCGCCTTTTTTTTTCATTGGCGGTCCGGACTACCATGATTCCCGGTCATTTAAATGTCTCTGGGATCTGGGCCATATTCTTTTTTTCACCCTTGCCTCCTTTGGTTTATGTGATTTTTTTTCCATGGGGGAAAAGGAGTTTTCCCCAGGGGCAATTTTCTGGCGGATATTTAGTCTCGTTTTTTGCCTTGGTCTGTCTGTGGAGTTGATACAGGGGTTCTTGTCGGGACGTTCTCCCAGCGGGTTTGATCTGTTACGCAACCAGTTTGGAAGTATACTTGGCTGTATGCTCTTTGCCTCGTGGAAGAACATGTTGCCGATCCATTACAAAAGAATAATGTATGCGGGCACAATGCCTGTTTTACTTCTCTTTCTCTGGCCTCTTTCCAGAGCGGTTATTGACGAACAGGAGGCTGCTCATCAGTTTCCTGTGTTGTCAGATTTTGAAACCCGCTTTGAATTCAGGCGTTGGCAGCATGTCGACCAACTCACGACAGTGGATAATCCGGTTCGGCATGGCAGCAGGGCCATGCGTGTGCAGCTTTCAACACAAAAGTACTCGGGAACGGGTTTGTTTTATTTTCCTCGTGACTGGAGTGGTTACGAGTGGCTGCATTTCAGTGTTTTCAGGCAGGATGATGAGGAGATGTCCCTTTATGCCCGGATTCATGATGTTTTTCATAAAAAACATGGCAGAGCCTATTCGGATCGGTACCATACGAGATTTAACCTGAAGAAGGGTTGGAATGATTGTAAAATATCGCTGCGGGATGTGCGGTATGCTCCTGCCGATCGGGAAATGGACATGCATAAAATAGAGAGTTTTGCTATCTTTGTTGTCAGTCAAAAACATCCGCGTATTATTTTTCTGGATCACGTTTATCTCAGCAACTGATTATTGTGCGATTTTATAGACCTCATTCATTTTTTGCTCTGCTGCTGACCGGTTTTGTCTTTGTGTCACTTCCCCTGTTTACAGCTCTGTACAGTTCCGTAAAAATTCTGGATGTTTTAGTTGAGCAGAGTGCGGCGGCTGTTTTTCGTTCTGTTGACCGGCTAAGTGACAGCAGGAAAGTCGCCGCACTCTTAATTGATCAGGAACGAAATGCCCTTCAGTATAAGGTGTTAGGGGAATCTTCCCTGCTTGCAGAGGTCAATGCGTCACTTTCTGATCTTAAACAGGTTGTGCTCAGGTTGACAGTGGGAGAAGAGCAGCTTGAGGGGCTTGCAAATCAACTCCTGTCAAAAGATGAAAATCTGGTGGCTGTTTTAAATCATGGAATCGGGGATCCTGAGCAGATTCTTAGCGAAAGAGAACATGCACTGTCCCATTACAGACAACTGACTCTGCTGGCGGGGCAGTTGCAGAGAACGAGTAATCAGCTGATGGTAGACGAAGTAGAGGGGTTGAAGCAGCGGGTGAGGAGCGATAAGGCAAGAATGCTTTGGCAAACTTCAGGGTTTATCGGTTTCAGCGTCTTGTTTTTCATTTTGTTTGTCTTTCTCATTTTCAGACCTGTCAGTCAGATTGATAAAGGTATTGAGCGGCTTGGTGATGGAGATTTTGCCACGCCGATACGGGTTTCCGGGCCACGGGATCTTGAGATTCTTGGCAATAAGTTGAACTGGCTGCGCAAGAGGCTGGCAGAACTTGACAGGGAAAAAATAAAAATGGTGGCTCATATATCGCATGAATTAAAAACTCCGCTTGCCTCCATTAAAGAGGGTGCTGGCCTTCTTCGTGATGAACTCGTCGGGCCCATGAACAGCAATCAAAAAGACGTGGTCGGTATTTTGAACAAGAATTGTTCAAAATTGCAGAGACTGATTCAGAATATTCTTGATTTTAACATGGCTCAGGCCCGTAAGATCCCTGAAGGAAAGAGCAATGTCAGGCTTGATGGTCTTATAAAAGAAGTCGCGACTGACCATAAAACTTCTGTCCTGGCTCGCGATATTTCACTTGATGTTCAATTGGTTTCAGCAGAAGTTGACGGTGATCGGCAACAGTTGAAAACGGTTTTTGATAATTTGATATCAAATGCCGTTAAATTTACACCTGACAGCGGCACAATTTCTATTCGTTTAAAAACAAACGGCAAGCAGGCGGTATGCCTTGTCAGGGACAGTGGTCCCGGTGTTAAAGAGGATGAGAGGTCCAGGGTGTTTTCCCCTTTTTTCCAGGGTGAAGAGGCAAAAAAAGCAGTGGTTAAAGGTTCGGGCCTGGGTCTTGCAATCAGTAAAGAGTACGTGCAGGCCCATAACGGAACGATACGTTTGCTCGCGAGTAAGCAAGGTGCCTGTTTTGCCGTGGTTCTGCCGTTATCTGAAAGAGGATGAAATGAAGACAAGTTGTGTATTTATTGTGTTGGTTATGCTTTTATTCACTGGTGGTTGCGTTCAGACCGGCTATCTGGATGGCAATTCGGCATCTGTGGCCCCGGCTGTGGTTTTTGAACCATCCGAGAGTTCCTCACTTCTCTCCTGTATGAGTGAAGTACAGGGACTGACCCGTAAAGATTTAGTCAGCTATTCAGCTGAAGTAGCAGACAGGCTTGATCAGGAGGCTGAGGAAGATGTGATAAAGTATATCTGTCTGAGTCTTCATCCAAATGCGGCTTATAAGCAGTTTAAACGAGGGAAAAAACTTTTAAATCAGTACGTAACAGATCATCCTGATTCATCAGGTGATATGCTGGGATTACTGCTTCTGGTCAACCAGCTTGATCGGGCACGTGTTGCGGGTTTTTCCGGGCGTAGCAGGCTCCAGGAAGAACGTGACAGGCTGGCTGCTCAGGTTGCATCCTGTGAAATGGAAGCCAAACAGAGTCAGAGTCATATTCAGGAATTGCAACGCCAGATAGACCAGTTAAAAAATATTGAAAATATCATTAAAAACAGGGAACATACAAAATGAGTAAACAGAGCTACAGGGTATTGCTGGTTGATGACGAGCCAGACCTGCTCAGTTTGTGGAAACTTCGGCTTGTTGGCAGTGGGTATGAGGTGGAGACTGCCCTGAGCGGCGAAGAGGCCTTGGCTAAATTTGGTCTGGTGAATCCCCATCTGGTGATAACTGATCTCCGGATGCCAGGAATTGACGGGCTTGCTTTATTTGAGGCTATACGGGAAAAGAACAAAGCTGTTCCCGTGATTATTATAACAGCGCATGGGTCGATTCCGGAAGCAGTTGATGCCACCAGGCAGGGGGTTTTTTCTTTTCTGACAAAGCCCATTGACGGTAAAGAACTGATTCGGGAAACAGAAAAAGCCCTGCTGCTCTCTTCCGGAGTGGAAACACCGGAATCTGAAGATGAATGGCGAAGCGATATCGTCGCAAAAAGTGCCTCCATGGAAGAGCTTCTTTCACGGGCAAAACTGGTTGCTGAAACTGATGCCACCGTCCTGATCCGTGGTGAAAGCGGTACAGGAAAGGAGCTTCTGGCCATTGCTATTCACAAGGCAAGCAGCAGGAAAGATGGACCTTTTATTCCGGTGAATTGCACGGCTATTCCGGAATCGCTTCTGGAGTCTGAATTATTTGGTCATGTTAAGGGGTCGTTTACCGGGGCCAGCAGCAGTTATGCGGGGTTATTTCAATCTGCTGATGGCGGAACATTATTCTTAGATGAAATCGGCGATATGCCTCTGCATCTGCAGGTGAAGATTTTACGTGTCCTGCAGGAACGTCAGATAAGGCCGGTGGGCAGCACTACTCCTGTCTCAGTTGATGTGCGAATAATTTCAGCAACGCACCGTGATCTGGAAGAGGCAATTGAGAGCAAGCAGTTCAGGGAAGATCTTTTTTACCGTTTAAATGTGGTCGCTCTGATGCTGCCGCCTCTGCATGAACGGAAAGAGGATATCCCTGTACTGGCGGAATACTTTATTGCTACTCTTTCCGGTACCTCCGGGAAGCCGGCAAAGAAATTTACGCCAGAGGCCATGCAGACCCTTGTTGATGCAGCCTGGCCGGGCAATGTCCGCCAGCTTTACAATGTCGTCGAGCATGCCGTTGCGCTTTCCACGTCATCTCTCATTGCCGAAGACCTGCTCCATGATGCAATTAAGCAGCATCAGAAAAAGATTTTACCTTTAGCTGAGGCCCGCCGTCAGTTTGAACAACAGTATCTGTTACAGCTTCTCCAGACGACCAGAGGCAATGTCACCCAGGCCGCGCGTATAGCCCATCGTAACAGAACAGATTTTTATAAGATATTAAATCGCCACCACATAGTGCCCTCATTATTCTAAAAAAGCGACCTGTTAAGCTCAACCATTGATGGATTCGTAAAAAGTCAAAAATCAAGTTTTTGACAACGAAAACTCAAGGAGTTACGAAGCAAAAACATAAAGTCTGGACTTTTTACGAGACCATCAACTATTAATATGATGTGGGCAGAAGAATGTCCTCATCTTCCTTATTGTCGCAAAACCGAGACATCTGGTATTGCGGTATATCTCCACATTCGGCTATATTGGCCTGGCATTGTCTCTTGACAGAGACGTCGTAGCTTCTTATATTGATCCAGTCCCTACATATGAACTTAACTTCCTGAGAGTTTTTGGGCCAGATTCCCGTGGCCCAACGGGGCAGTTTTCTTTTTGATACATTGGACTTGATTGGCATGCACAATGCACCGAGCTGACAGTCAAGGAAAGTATTGATCATTTTGTCCTGAGGTCGATCGTGTTCCAGACGAATATGTTTGCTGAGAAAAATACCCTTACACTTAATCTTGTAGCATTCGTTATACTGGTGTTGTCGTGTTTCAGATCTCAGCCAGCAGCGGCTGCAATAGCTTTTTCCTGGCACGCCAATCCGACCCAGGACGAAATTGTCGGGTATCGTTTATACTACGGAAGGCAGAGCAGAACAGTTACTGACGGCTATGAACAGTACATTGATTTCGGGAGCATGAGGCGTTGTCCGGCAGACGGCAATGACTTACTCTGTGCTCCTCTTGATGAACACGCTGTTACCTGCCAAGACCTTTATAGATCTGAGCCACAATGCATAGTCCATGACCTGACCGGGCCTTTGTATTTTGCCATAACAGCATATAATGCCTCTGATGAAAGCGAATACTCGTTAGAACTTACCAATGTCTCGGCGGTACCTGTGCCAAAGGCTTTGATTTTGCAAAGGATATATTCAATCCTGCTATTTGATTTTTAGGCGTGTTTGCATGCTCTCTTTCTTCCTTCTTTATCCATTCGTTGACAAAATGACCTAAACGCAGTAGGTTATTTAATCCACAGGCAGATTCCGGAGATCTTTTTTCCTCCCGGATTTTTGTCTTTCCCCTGATGTCT